>JALHPH010000148.1 GCA_022842565.1 Fimbriimonadaceae bacterium | reverse complement strand
AACCCAAAGCACCGCCAACGCTTGGGGTAGCCCTTCCCATGAGCGAGAAGCCTGGATGGAGGGCCTTGAGGTCCCGCTCGCTCGCGACAAACAAGACTTTGAAGTGCTCTTCTGGGTCGGATGCGCGGGTGCAACCGATCCCGGAGCCATCAAGACGACCAAAGCCGTCGCTGAACTGCTCACCAAAGCGGGCGTCAGTTACGCGTGCCTTGGCAAAGAAGAGGCGTGCACCGGCGATCCCGCGCGCCGCGTTGGCGATGAGTTCACCTTCCAAGATATGGCTCAGCGCAACGTTGGGACGTTCGGGAAATACACCTTTAAGCGCGTGGTGACGGCTTGCCCGCACTGCATGAACACGTTCAAGAACGAGTACCACCAGTTCGGCGGTCAGTTCGAAGTGCTGCACCACACGCAATTGCTGCAGGAACTCGTGGCCGCGGGCAAGCTGAAAGGGGCGGCGCTGGATGGCGAGACCGTCTTCCACGACCCCTGCTATCTGGGCCGAGTGAACAACGAAAGTGATGCCCCGCGCGACTTGATCGCCAAAGGCAAACTGCTCGACCCCGAGTTTGCACGTCAAAAAACACGCTGCTGCGGTGCGGGCGGCGGCCGCATGTGGATGGAGGAAGAAATCGACCAGCGCCCAGGCAACAAGCGTGCCGAGCAGCTATTGGCCACCGGGGCCAAAACCGTCGCGCTCGGCTGCCCATTCTGCCGAATCATGCTCGATGCCAGCATCAAACAAGTCACCGAAGAGGACATCAAGTTGGTCGATCTGGCAGAACTGATGCAGACGACGAACCGGGCGTAGCCGGCACTCCTGAGTGAAGCTATCTGGAACCGGGGCGCAATGAATGAAACCGCAGCATGGGCTAGGGAGTCCTTAGGGGTAGGACCATGAAAAACCCATTCAGTTCCCTCACCCCTCGCGGCTGGATTGCAGTCGCGGTGTCGCTCGCGCTTGTCGGCGTTGCGACTTCGCAAATCCGCGAAGCCATCAAGATCATCGGCGTCGGAGCTGCCGTCAAGCAGTTCGGACCAGACATGAACAAGGCTGTCAACCGCTTGAGCGGGCATAAAGACACCGCCCTGGCTACCACCAAGGTGGTGCCCATCCTGACCGTTGGTCTAAACAAGAGTGGGGCCATCGGAGCGGCCCAGGTCACCGGTCCACGCGACAAAGTGAGCCGCGTGCAAGCTGTCGCTCAACCCACAGCCGACCTTTTTGGCAGAGAAATCCGGGTCAACGCCCTCATTCCCGTGAGCTCGATCGACGTGACCAAAGGAATCAAGCGCGTGGAAGGCGTCGGCGTTTCCGGCATCATCGACCTGAAGCTCTAAACCTGGAACTCAACTGGGAAAGCCGCACCCTTCACCGCATTAGCCAGGGTGCGGCCAACCCAAGGTCCGAGCTTGAAGCCATGACCGCTGCAGGCGCTTGCGTATACGGTCTTCTCACCCAAGCGGCCCATCCGGAAGAGCTCGTCTCTAAAGCCGGTGTAGAGGCAAGTCGCCACGCGGTCTACCGCCACCTCGTGTAGGCCGAATCGCGCCGAGAGCGTTTCCCGGATCTGAACCAAGTGCTCATGGCATACGGGCCGCTCGTCGTCTGGGTGGAGCTCTGGCCCCGCCACATGTGCGCCGACTTTCGCACCCCACTCATCTGCAGGAAACCCGTAGGCGAGCGTGGTGTCGTCGATCCAAACCGGTCCGCTCAGCGGGGCCTGAGCGTAACCGAAAGTCTGCATGGTGACCTGGACACAAGGCAGCGAAACGTGGTCGGGAATCCACGGCCCGGCGGCCAGAACCACCGCATCAAATTCCTGCTCAAGGGCAATCGGGTCGGCTTTTTCTTGCTTCACCGTCACCCCATGGGCCTCCGCCTGAGCGAGGATTGCACGCAGAGCAAGGTCCGCGCGCACCACGCCGGCCTCTGGCGTAAACACGCCGACCTCATCTGGCTGTAGGCGCAGCCCGGGAAGGATGGTCGCCGCCTCGGTCGGGCTGAGCACGGAATGCGGGACGCTGTTTAGCTCTAGCGCCGCGATCATCGCCAAAATTCTGGGTGAACTTTCAGACCCAAGGTAGACCAAGCCGCACTCGTCAACCAGCTTCTGCCCGCTCACTCGTTCCAGTTCAGCCCAAAGCGGGTAAGCCTCGGTCATGATGCGTGTGAAAAGCTCATCAGGATAGGCGCGCCGAATGATTCGCGTGCGGCCATGACTGCTGCCGCGGTCGTGTCCGAGCGGGAACTGCTCAAACAAAACCACCTTATGCCCTCGTTCGCCCAGCGTACGAGCTGCGCTCAGCCCCACCACTCCCCCGCCGATCACCGCGACCTTCAAGAGCCCTCCGCCACCACCCCGTCCTCAAGCCGGACAATGCGATCAGCCGCAGTGAGCATGCTAGGATCGTGGGTCACCATCACCAGCGCTCCCTCGCCTCGATACCGATTGAGCAACGCCACCACCTGGATGCCGTTTTCGTGATCCAATGACGCGGTCGGCTCGTCGGCAAAAATGACTCTCGGCGATCCCAAGAGTGACCGAGCTACGCACACGCGCTGGCGTTCGCCGCCGCTGAGCTCGTGTGGCAACCGATGCATCTTGGACTCCATGCCAAGGTTGACCAGCAACGAGCGTGCTTGTTCATGGCCGTCCAGGTCGGGGCGGGCCACCAACACATTCTCCATCGCCGAAAGATAACCCAGCAGGTACGGATACTGAAACACAAACCCAAAATCGCGCAGCCGGATCGCTGCGCGAACGGCGTCAGGCGTCCGGCTCAGCGACACTCCTTCGTAGAGCGTCTCACCCGAGGAAGGCACTTTCAGGCCGCTCAACAGATATAGCAGCGAGGATTTCCCCGAGCCACTGGGACCCAAAATCCCGACAAACTCGCCGGGATTCACCCGCATGGTGACGTCGCGACAGGCATAGAGCTGCTTGCCGTGGTCGGTGTAGACCAGCGAGGCGTTCTGCGACTCGATCATACGAGCCTCCGCTCAACGACGCCTACCGGGTCGAACGTTCGGAAGTGCGACCACAGGGTGTAGAGCGACACTGCCAGGATCGCCAGCGGCACCGGGACGGTGTATCGCAGGGCGACCGTGTCCACAATATCGATGGCATAGGCGTTCGGGTCCATCAGGATGATCTGGCAAAGCCGCAACATGCCAAAGGCAGTCGCCAGGCCAAGTAACCAACCGAGCATCACCACCATCACAGTCTCAACGACCACTCGCAGCGCCATGGCTCGTTTGGTATAGCCCAGTGCCTGCAGCAGAGCGAATTCTTGGGTCCGCTGGGTCAGGTGGATGTTGATGAGCATGCCCATCATCACCGTGATGACGATGACCAGCGTCCCGATCACCACATCCAGGATGCGATAAAGCGTGTTGAACATCTCCTTGCTTTGTCGCTCGATCTCAGAGTAGGCGACGATTCGGGCGCGCTCACCTTTGAATCGCTCCATAGCCCAGGCGTCCAATTCGCCCTGCCGAGCGGGGTCCTTGGCAAAGACAAGCAGCAGATCAATCGGCGGAAAGTGGTTGACGCGGTAGTAATCGAGGTCGGCGAGGATGAACCAATACCGAGTCTCGGCGATGCCGACAACCTTCACCTCCTGCGGACTGTAACCATCGTTCTTATCGGGTGCTAGGACAACGTCCCCGATATTGAGTTTGAGGTTGCGGGCGACCGGCTCGGTAATCACAGCCTCAGGAGCGCCGGGCTTGGGCATCCTTCCATTGACTTTGGTCACGCCCAGGCGGTCCAGCGTGAACTTGGCGTCATCTGGCCCGACGGCGATCACGGCGAAGGTCCAGGGGCCCACGATGCTGCGCACCTCGGTCTCGCTGGCACGGCAGGTTGCGATCCTACCGATCGGAACTGGCGATTCCTTCAGAATCACGGGGCGGATCTGGTCAGTCATGCCCGCATCGCCGCGTGGCGTCACACCCATCATCAGCGAGCTGTACTGGTAGATCACCCTGACGCTGAGCGGAATGGAGTTGATAAGCGACACGATGCCGCAGATCAGCATCACGGCCAGCACGATGACCCCAATGAGCGGCAACGTTTTACGTTGGTTGCGCCTGAGATAGGTGAGGGGACCGAGTGCCTTCATGCTCGCCTGACTACTACGCATCCTTTCGCCGATAACGCAGAAAAACCTCGTCCTCCACGGCCTGATGTTGCACGAGCGTGTAGTTCTGAAGCTCATCGCGCGGTAGGGCGTCGCCGCCGGCAAGCGTCGGGACTTCCTTTCCGAGCTTGACTTTGGGTGCGAGGGTCATGAAAATCTCGTCGACCACGCCGAGATTCAGAAGCGAGGCGTTGAGTTCGCTTCCGCCTTCCAGCAAGAGGTGCTGGACCCCCAACTCGGTGCGAAGATGCTGCAACACAGCTCGCCAGTCAGTTTCGTCTGCACCAAACACCAGCGTCTGGGTGTCGGCCGGGGCCTTCATGGTCTTGGCTCCCACCACATAGGCACGATCCGGTGCGTCAGTGAAGAAGCGTCCACAGGTCGGCACTTCGCCCGATTGCGTCGCCACAAGCCGTATCAGGTGCTTCGGGTACCACATTTTCGGCGTTGCCCGAACGTTCCCTGCCCCAACCAAGACCGCGTCCGCCAGAGTTTGCAGATAGCGCATGGTGGCGTGATCGCGGGCGCTGCCGAGGTCCTGGACGGGTTCGTTGCGATCGCCCGTGACAATCTTTCCGTCGATGGTCGCGACCATGTTCATGATCACACCAGGCCGGTCGCTGCGCGGTAGCGGAAAGTTGAGTCCCTCATAAACCGGCCCGGCTTTCTTACTCTCGGCAACGCGGGCCAGCGCCTCGCGCAGCACTCGGTACGGCTGCTCGGTGTAACGCTCGCCGTCGATCCAAAAAGTCGGCACTCCATACACTCCTTGGCTATTGGCGACATCGTCGAACGGAACCACGCGGGCTTGGTAAGCGGGGTCCTCCAGTGCAGCGGCGAATGCGGTCTCATCCAGCCCTAGCCCTCTCGCAAGGAACATCAGCACGGCGGGCTCGTTCACGTTCAGCCCCTGTTGCCACAGTGCCTTGTACACGCGCGACAAAAGGGCATCGTGGACTCCGTGGTCCCGGG
>JALHPH010000147.1 GCA_022842565.1 Fimbriimonadaceae bacterium | reverse complement strand
CCCGGAAGCGGAATTCCCCAGCCTGAAACTGCCCCAAATCCGTCGGCGTGATTTCTTCATAGGCAGCCGCCATGAGATAGCGCCGGTTCCAAATCTGGCCGTTCGGGATCGCCGAAATACCCATCGTCAGAGAAAGCGGCCCACCGAAGTTGTAAAACGTCGTACGCGCCCCAAAGCCACTGCTAGGCAATCGATCATAAAACCCGACAGGGCCATTGTTTCGAAACATTGCGAGGCCAGCACTGTAAAGGTCATTTGCCTGGCCGCGATCAACATCGATGCCACTGATCCGATGGCGATAAATACCAAATTCACGTTGCGGGATCGCAACGCGAAACCAATCGATATCGGTTTCCACATCGAAAAGGTTCCCCGAAATCGCGTCGCCGTTCACATAATTGGGGACGAACTGTGCATTCGCATAGGAATTATTCGGCTCCACTTCGGGATGAATCGTAATGGCGGGCGCCGAAGTACCGACCAGCAGCCCAACCGCGACCAACACGAGAGAGACGAAGCTACTTCTTAACATAAAACCCGCTACCCGGGCACGCACCCCAACGCGCGGCACCCGTACACTCACCATATCACAACTGCGCCGAATTCCACCCCAAAACTGCGGCAAAAGCTACGAAAAGGCTACACGCATGCGGGAGTGTCGCGCACACGCCATAGGAGCAAGCTGACCCACGACCGATAGGGTCGCCAAACCTCGGCGCGCTCGTTCATCAGCGCCTTGGCAGGTTTCCCCTCCAAACCGAGCACGTGGGCAAAGCCAAGCTGCACGCCCAGATCGTCGATGGGCCAAACGTCGGGCCGACCCAGGTCGAAAATCAGGATCATCTCAGCAGACCAACGGCCGATGCCTTTATGAATGATCAAAGAGTCGACGACTTCGTCATCGCTCATAGCGTGCAGGGCGGACATGCTCGGCAGCTCGGCGGCGCGTTCAGCCAAGGAAAGTAGGTAGCCCGTTTTTGGCCGCGAAAAGCCGCTTGCACGAATGAGATCGGGACCAATTGTGAGCACGGAATCTGGTGTAACGGTGCCGCCGCACGCCTCCTGAAGCCGCCCCCAAATAGTGGCCGCCGCCTTCAGCGAAAGTTGCTGCGAGCAAATGCAACTGGCCAAGAGCTCAAAAAGCTCCTGGCCCAGAGTGCGCGGCTTGGGCGGGTCGGGCAGTTCAACCCTCTCAATCCAGGGAGCAAGCACGGGATCTTGTGCCAGATGCGCCCACCCAATGTCCTGAGCGATCACATTTTGCCTGTATAGAAGAATTTTTCGCGAGCGATTTTGCCATTCGCAACGGTGTAATGCGCAACTTCCTCGAAAGCCATGCGGTTTCCGGATTCCTTATGGGTTACATCCATCTTATAAATCATGCAGAACTCGTCGCCATTGGGATACGGCCCCATGTGCTCCATCCCGTGGACTTCAAAGTTGCTTTCCCACCACTCATTCTTGCCCTGAATCTCTGCCATTCCTCTGTATTCTTTTTGATCGGAGCCAGATTCGATGCTGACAATATCAGGGCTGTACAATTCTCCATAAATCGTTTCAAAATCGCCTTTAGCGTAAAGCTCCGCGAAGCGGTTGCTCAGTTCGAGTGCACTCATCGTAAGTGAATTTACCTGGGGATCGTTCCCACTCGATTTTACGCTGGAGCTTCCTCGGTAGGTTTCCGTGCCGCGATTTCGTTAACCAAAAACAAAAAATCCCCATGACCGTTGCAGGCCATGGGGATAGAGAGTGGACGCGGCTTAGTTGCCGAACTCGCCGAAGTTGGCAGCGAGCAGCGAGAAGTCAGCAGGACCGACTTCAGCGTCGCCGTTCAGATCGGCATTCTCGTTGAAGTTAGCATCGCCAGCGAACGAACCGAAGGCAAGAGAGAGGGCAGAGAAGTCCTCTGGTCCGACTTCGTTGTTGCCGCTCACGTCGCCGGTCTTCAGGTCAACGGTGGGCAGGATCGCATTAAGATCGGTGCTCACGGTCGTAAGGTCGGAGATCCACACGTCCGACTTCAAGCGAAGTTGAATCGTGCTGGGGGCGATGGCGTTCAGGGTGACCGCATAGGCTTGGGTAGCCCACGAGAACTTGACCGAAGCAACGGCGCCGCTCACGGGGTTGCCGTTACCGTCCAGAACTTCCACGCTCAGCGTGTCGCCGTAGAGCTCGCCGCGGTCGGCTGCTTGTGCATTGATTCGGCCCTGCAGAGTGAATGCACCTGCTGGCTCAATGTCGGCCAGGTTGCGAATGAGGAGTTGGTAGCCACCGTCGCGAGGATCGGAGCCATCAAACTGCGAAACGACGCCGGTCACGTTGACTGGTCCGGTTGGGATGGCGGTGCCGACCAGGTCTTGGGTCGAGCGCGAAACGCGGACCAAGACGTTGGTGCCTTGAATGTTCAGCGTGTAGTTGCTGGGGCCTGTAAAGTTGCCGGTTTCGACAAAGACGCCGTTCGAGAAGGTGACGACGTTGCTTTCAAGTTGCTCGGCCTCAGGAGCGGTGTCCTGCATGAACGAGGGGAGCGCGGGGATTCCGGTGATAGGGAAGTTCAGGTCTTGGAGGTTGGTTCGGATCAGTGGGTTGGTGGCGTTCCCTTGGATTTGGAAGAGGCCATTGAAGGTGCCGGTAATACCGGAAAGCGAAACCACATCGCCGACGGTGGCACCCACGAGGAGCGGATCTATGACGGCATTGGTGCCAAACACGGTGGCCGAAGCCTGCTTTTGCCAAGGCAGAAGCGTTGGCGAGGTGTCGCGCACAGTGAACGACTTGTTGTTCGTGCTATTGATGAGGTCCTCGGTGCTGACGATAACCACGTTGTCAATGGACACGGGAGTACCGAGCGCGGCGGCCTTCGCTTCTGCGATGGTGCCAGCTTGAGCTCCGACAGCGGCAAGGGTAAGGATGGATAAGTTGATCAGCTTTTTCATGAGAATTCTCCTTTGATTGAACGGCAAACGCCTCGATTATGGCGCTTCTGGAGAATCTAGTCAACCTTTTTTGTTAGGCTTCTTAACACCCTTCCGGTTCATTCGGCGGGTTTCGACAAGGGCGGGAGTGACTGAGAAAGTGATGGCAACAAGGCTGCCCTCTTGCTCGGTTTGCTCCTCGGTTGCGCGGGCAATCTCGGCTGAAATACGCTGGACCAGCTCCTTTGCCGCCTCGTTACTCATGCGGAGGGTGTTCCTGAAAAAAGCGGAGTGCTCCAGCATCTGCGGGCGGGCCTTCATGGCCTCGGTAAATTCGGTCCGTTCTCTTAACAAAAGTCGGAGGAGTCCCGCATAGCCTTTCAGCATATTCGTGCGGTAGTCATCCGATTCCTGGTGGCTGACGGTACTGAAGTGCTTCGAGCTGAGCACATACAGCGCCTCATGTCGAGAGCGCTTTTTTCTCTCTCCCACTGCCAATAGCAGTCCTGCTTGGACAAGTTCAGCGACGTGGTAGCTCGTGGAGCTAGCGGAGCGGCCCAGCCCCTCCGCGACCTCAGCCGTTGATTTGGGGAAGGTGTTGTGGAAATTCCAGAAAACTTCCGCCCGGGCAGGCGAAGCGAGACATTTCATTTGATCGGCCGTGAATTTGACACGCTCCGACTGCCCCGGGAACAAATCTTCGCTCATTTCACGCACGCACCAATAAAGACGCTTAGAATGGCAGAAATGCACGAAGCGTGCCAATCAGCCCAATTTGCCGTAGAATCAAGCTCCGCCGGCAGAGTTGGCGGAGCTTGATTGGGTTGGCCGCAGTTAGGCGCGTTTGCGACGTCGTCGAACCAGGGCGGCAAGACCGATTCCGAGAGCCGTCATCGTCATCGGCTCTGGCGCCACAACGATCACTGCATTGTGCACCGAGATACCGTTCAGGGTGCTATAGGAGTAGGCATTCTGGCCAAATGGGTCCACTGTGTACATTCGCGAGAGCGTTGCGTTATTTTGGAAGAAGTACATCCCACCGCCGTGTCCGACCAGCGAGTTACTGATGCTGGTCGTATCGAGAAAAGCGCTGTAGTTATAGCCACCAGTAGCAGTGAAGCTACTCCCATCAAAGCGAACCCCCGCCAAGTTGAGGTTGCCGCTTGGACCGCCGGTTAAGAGCAATTTATCCCCTGAGAGTGCCAGTCTCGTCAGAGCACCGGTAGACGTGGACGGAAAGAGGCTGAAGAGTCCAGTTAAGAAAAACCCGGAACTGTCCCGGCGGAAAACACTCGTTGTATAGTTTCCTCCGCCAGCTGAAAAGCGCTCCAAAGTGAGAAACTCTCCGTTCGCTAGTGGCACCACATCAAGTGTCGTGTAGTTTGAATAGACTGGAAACGAATAGAGTGGGGCGGTAGAACTTCGGCTATATACTCTGAACGCTCCGTCTGAGAAGCCACTAATGTAGTTCCCGTCTCGAAGAGCGACAAACCGAGTCGCGAAAGACAAGGCTGATGAAGGGTTGTACATCTCCTCCAAAATGCCCGTGCTGTAGTTTAGCCGCCGGACGGTGCCGGTCACGTCCTGAGTCAGCACGCTTCCAGGGTTGAGCGGGTCCAGCGAAAGCAAGTGAGCGTTTGAATAAGCACCCTGGTACTGGCGGCCGAACGAACCGAGCGTGACGTTATTGACCGGGTCGTAGCGGATAATCTGCATGCTTGTAGCATCGTAAAGCAGGGCAAGCTCAAAGCTGGCCATAGCTGAGCCGGCCGTGCCGAGAGCAGCCACTAAAACAAGATAAGTTCGAAGCATGGTTCCTAGAGTTATACAATAGAATTATAAAATCATGGTGTGCTTGGCTGCTCTTTCTGAAGTTTCGGCTTCTGCGGCCGAAACGCCTCCACCGCTAGGGCTTCCGTTTCCCACCCCGAGGCAGGTAAAATGACCTCGTCATACGACCTGCTTGCCTCCCCCGTGTCTTGCGCCAAAGACGTCGCGAAACTCCTCGCGGGGTAAGCCGAAGAAGGAGAACAACTTAAACTCATGAGCACCAAGCGTGTGTATTTATTCCGGGAGGGCAACGCCACCATGCGCGACCTTCTCGGCGGCAAGGGCGCAAACCTCGCCGAAATGACCCATATCGGGCTTCCTGTCCCCCCTGGCTTCACCATCACCACCGAAGTTTGCAACGAGTACTACTCGACCGGCCGCAAGCTTCCGGCTGGCCTGATTCAGGAGATGCAAGCCGCCATTGCCGACCTGGAGAGCCAAATGGGTCGCAGTTTCGGAGGTGGCGAGAAACCCCTTCT
>JALHPH010000146.1 GCA_022842565.1 Fimbriimonadaceae bacterium | reverse complement strand
AAATCCAAAGAGTTTTTTCAGAAATGGGTCCAGTGGGCGGCGCTTAGGTTCAATCACCACCGTTTTTGGCCGATTTTAGGGACCGTTGCCGACGCGGACGCTGCAGCTTGCAAGTAAACTGGCAGTCAGGACGCAGAAATTCTGGTGACTAAAGAAGCTTTTGAGCAAGAACTGGGCACACTCCTTAAGATGGCGTTTGGGCTTGCAAAGCGCATGACCGGCAGCACCGAAGAGGCCGAAGACCTGCTGCAGGAAGCCACGCTTTCGGCTTATCGGGGCCGCGCGAACTTCCAGCCGGGAACTCACTTCAAGGCTTGGTACTTTAGGATTCTGCTCAACACTCATTACCGCAGGAACAGAAAGAAGCAGGTGGTATCGGTAGAGCTGGAAGAAGTGCCCGATGCATTCATTTATCGCCAGGCCATGGCCCTCGGCCAAGTACCCGACTCGGACCCGGCGGAGGCGCTGCTCGGCGGGCTGGAGCAAGCACAAATTGTGGAAGCGCTCGATAGCCTTCCCGATGACTTCCGAGAGACGTGCATGTTGTACTTTGTGAGCGAAATGAGTTATGAGGAGATCGCCCAAGCGCTGGATATTCCGGTCGGAACGGTGCGGTCGCGGCTCTTTAGGGGCCGAAAGCTCCTGCAGAAGGCGCTGTGGCAGTTGGCGCAAGACCGCGGCTGGGTCGCGGAGACCGAGGTGGTGAGATCATGATGGACTGCTCAGAAGCAATTGCCACGATGGCGCCCTATTTGGATCGCGCTCTTTCGGAAGCCGAAATCGAAGAGGTACGCGCTCATCTTTCGCACTGCGGCTGTTGCGGCGATGCGTTCCGTTTCGAGGAGTCGATTCTGAAGTTCGTTCGCAGTGGCCTGAAGGAAGAAGCGCTGCCCGAGGGATTCGAACAGCGCTTGCAAGACCTCATCCGCAACTGCGGAGATTAGAGCCCGTAAAGCTGATCGAGATAATCGACCAGCATCCGCTGGGTGCTGTAGTCCCAGATCGAGCTCGCAATGCTTGATCGCATGACCGCGATCCATTCCTTGGGAAGTTTGTTACTGCCGCGCTTCCAATAGAGCGGCAGCACTTCTTCTTCAAGCACGCGCATCATCTCGTGCGCGTCGAATTTGTCTTGCTGGACCAGGTTTTTTCGCGGCTTACGGTCGCCTACGGCGAAACCGTTGGGCGGCGTGTCGCTGCTGTGCGCTTCGTCCCACCAGCCGTCCAGGATGCTGGCGTTTGGCACGCCGTTCGCCGCGGCTTTCATTCCGCTGGTGCCGGAGGCTTCTAGCGGACGGCGGGGGTTGTTGATCCAGAGATCGACCCCCTGCACCAGCATGCGTCCGGTCGCCATGTCGTAGTCCTCTAGCAAAAAGACCTTGCCCGCGAACCGTCGATCTCGCGTGAATCGATAGATCTGCGCGATGAGTGCTTGGCCCTCGGTGTCGGCAGGGTGGGCTTTGCCGCTGAAAATGACCTGGACCGGTTTGTTCGGGTCGCTAAGTAATTTTTCGAGCCGTTTGGGGTCTCGGAAGATTAGCGCGGCGCGCTTGTAAGTCGCGAATCGCCGTGCAAAACCGATCAGGAACGCATCCGGGTTGAGTGCAGAGAGCACTTCTCGGAGCGCAGTCGGGCCCTCGCCCGCTCGCTGAAGTTGCTTGAAAAGGCGCTGCGTCGCAAAGCTGACAAGGGCGTGCTTCTGCTGCTGATGCGCATCCCAAATAGCTTGGTCCGAGAGCTTGCTTGCGCCGTTCCAGCGGGCATGGCGACCCTCAGGCTTGTCCCGTTCCAACGTCGTGGCGGGCGAGAAATGGGCTCCAGCTTGCTCGTAGGCTGCCTGCATAGAGGGGCCGAGCCATGTCGGCATGTGGACCCCGTTGGTGATTCCGCTGACATCGCGACCAACGACGGGCCGCCAGGTTTGGTCGGCGACTTCGCCATGCAGCAAGCTCACGCCGTTCGCCGCGCGCGAGAGACGCAGGGCGAACGCGGTCATATCGAAGATGCGGGGGTTGTTATCGTCGCCGCGGCCCAGCTTCACCAAAGATTTCACCGGCAGCTTGGTTTGCGCAAGGAGCGAGCCCATAAACGCCTCGACGGTATGGGCATCGAACCGCTCGTTTCCGGCAGGGACG
Source organism: Fimbriimonadaceae bacterium (assembly GCA_022842565.1). Lineage (GTDB taxonomy): Bacteria > Armatimonadota > Fimbriimonadia > Fimbriimonadales > Fimbriimonadaceae > JAFLBD01. The sequence continues at coordinate 3,090 of JALHPH010000146.1, read as the reverse complement.
GGGGTATGGATGGTTAGCACCGAGACGCTTTGGACTTGATCCTGGGCTTTTGCGAAGGAAAGCCCGCTTTCGGTCGCGTTCTTGAGCAGCTCGACCAGAAGCATGGACGAGTGGCCCTCGTTCATGTGGAAAACGGCGGGGTCCAGTCCGAGCGCGCGCAGCGCCCGAACGCCCGCAACGCCAAGCACCAACTCCTGGCAGAACCGCATTTCGCGCCCCCGCATGTAGAGTTGGCTCGTAATAGCACGGTCCTCGGGGGCATTCTCCGGCAGGTGGGTATCAAGCAGCAACAGCGGAACCCGGCCCACCGCTACTCGCCAAACCGCCACTGCAACCGAACGACCCGGGAATTCAACGCTGACGGTCAGGGGCTCGCGGGTCTCGGGGTGCAGCACGCGCTCAATGGGGTGCAGCGCGGGGTCAAACTCAGGATAGAGATGCTCCTGTCGGCCGGACGCATCCAGCACCTGCCGGAAGAAACCGAGACGGTAGAAACAGCCGATTGCGACGAAGGGAAGCCCCATATCCGAGGCTTCTTTGCAGTGGTCGCCCGCCAGAATGCCAAGACCGCCGCTGTATTGGGCGAAGCTCTCGTGCAGTCCGTATTCGGCGCAGAAATAGGCGATGGGCTTGCCTTGGTCCATGCCGCGATGGGTGGCAAAAGTACCGTGGGTTGGATTCAGGTAAGCCTGCATTCGCTTGGCTTCGTGGTGAACTCGGTTGACAAAGTCCTCGTTCATGATCCACTTCGCCCAATCGCGTTCTTCAATAAGAATTTGCACCGGACCGATGCCGCGGTCAAACTTCTCGGGCGCTATCTCTCGGAAGAGCTGCGCAACTGGCTCGTTCCACGACCAGTAAAGGTTGGTGGCGAGGTAAGAGAGCCCGAGCAGTGGCTCCGGGAGGCGCAGATGGGGATGAGGCGCGGTCAAAACCTGGTTCAAAAGCATGGGCGTGTCTTGATTATGTCACTGGCAAAAGTTAAAAGAGTGTCGGCTGAGCGGGAAGGCGCGATGGAACACCTAGAATACGAGCAAGCCGATCCAGAGTCGCGATTGCAAACCCCGAATAACTATTCCCGACCGTGATGAAATTGAACTCCTGCGGCTCCCATTGACTTAGCCACCATTGCAGTCGAGCGGTCGGGTCATACGTCTCGGTGTGGTCGTGCGGGAACTGACCATGAATTCCGCAGAGTCGCAGATAGCTGAAGTGAGCCGTGAACTGAGGCGGCAGTGGCTCGTACTCCGTATCCGGGCCGCCGGGGACGAACTCGGTCTCGTGCGCCGGGGCGAGGTCCGAGGCCACCCAACAAATGCCCTTGCTTTGCAGCAGCTGGAATGCGGGGCCAGCCCACCAACTTGCGTGGCGGAACTCAACCGCCACCCGGCTGGGCATGGGCGCAAGGTCCAAGAACCTGGCTAATTCATCCAAATGGTCAACTCCCCAGCTCGGCGGGAATTGCAGCAGCATGATGCACCGTTCGGCCCCAAGCGCTTCGACCCCTTCCACCAATGCGTCCCATTGCGCCATGGACTGGGCGAGGTCCCGGCCAGAATGGGTGAGTTCCTGCGGAGCTTTGAGCGCAAACGTGAACTCCTCAGGCACTTGATCGTGCCAGCGCAAGAACCGCTCAATAGGAGGAATGGCATAGAACGTTGTATCGAGCTCGATACCGGGGAACTGGGTGGCGTAGTAGCGAAGGCGGTCGGCGGTACTGAGGCGCGAGGGGTAAAACACCGGCTCCCACTCGTCGTAGGCGAAGCCGATGCTGCCCAGGCACCAGCGGCTCAAGGCACGGCCACCGCGCTGAGGAGCGAGGCGATTGCCGAGTCATCACACGCCTGCCCGCTGACCCGCGCTGGAAAGTGAACGCAGTCCGTGAACCCGTGCTGCAAGAGCTTTTCGCGATAGGTCTCGAACCCTTGCAGAAGCTGCGGCGTGAGCTCGAAGATGATGACGTTCTCGTAGTAATCGCGCAGCGAATCGCGGTCCCAGTTGCAGCGCTCGGCGGCGAAATCCAGCATCCAGAGGCGCTGCTGAGCGAAAAGGTCTTCGGCTGCTTGGAACCAGCGCCGGGCCATGGATCGCTGCAGAGGGTCGTCGTTTGGTTCTTTGCCGCTCGCTCCCCAAGTGGCGGCCGTTGAAAGTAGCAGTGCAAGCTCCGGCGTTAGCCCTTGGTCGCCGATCCAAGCGGCCCAGACGAACGGAAGCCCCGTGAGCTGACGCCAGCCCTCACCCAGATCCATTTCCACGAGGCCCTCGCTGTCGGCGAACATGCCGATGTCTCCAATGAGGATGCACGCGTCGGCTTGGGTTAGCATCGCCTGAAGATTTGGTGCGCACTCGACTGTCTGTGGCCGAACACCGTGAAGCTCTTCGAGCAAGATGATGGCGAGGCGATTGCTAGTCAGGCTGCTTGCATCCCAGGCGAGGGTGCGGATTTGGTTCAGCGGGACCTTGCTGAGCAGCCGGACGCTCTTGACAGGGCCGTAGCTTCCTATGCACACATCGGCGACCATGCGCCGCCCGGGAGTTCGCAGAGCATCTACGCTGCTCACCAGCGCAGCGGCGACTTCGCCCGAATCAATCAGCTTCGGAAGCCTGGAGGGCACTTCGTAGCGCAGAGCCACCGGGGAGCGCTCAGCCAGGAACTCGAACCAAGCGACGAGCGGGATTGCATTGGCATAGGGCACGCAGCCCAGCGAGAGCATGGTGATATTCTACGCCGAATCGCCCGGTTTGCGGGCGACTGCGACCACGCTGCTGCCCCACGGCAGCGGCCATCGCAGCATGAGGCTGCACTCCACATCTTGGAGCCAGGTCAGCAGCGAATTGAATGGACCGACGCTCGGCAGGTGAACCCGTGCCTCGCCGCGCTTGAGTTTATCGAGCAGGCGCAGCGCCAAAACTGCCGGGAAGAGAAGGAATACGCTGTAGCTGAGCGCCTGCACCTGGAACCCGGGGCCGGCGAGGAGCGCACGGACTTCCCGGCGGACGTAGCGGCGGAAGTGGTGCAGCGCTACATCATGTGGGCCCCAGAGCCAACGGTAGGCGGGCACGTTCATCACAAACACGCCACCGGGTTTG
>JALHPH010000145.1 GCA_022842565.1 Fimbriimonadaceae bacterium | reverse complement strand
AACGGACTACACGATCCTTGACGAGGACCAGATCTACGCCATCCTGAACTAAGCGATCTGCTGTTAATGAAGCTGGCTGCGCCTTGGGTGCAGCCAGCTTCTTATTGTTTTAGCGTCCCGGATCGGCGCGCATCGCCACGGCACGGACCATTGCATCGGGGTCCATCCGCATGCTTAAGAAACGGAGACGCAGATCCTCTGGGCACTGGCCCTGCAGAGCCAGAATGGCTTGAGCGCGCACACCGGGCGACGGGGCCAAGAGCCGTGTGCCGACTTCGGCCAGAGCCTCGGGCGTCCCCACCCGGCCCAGCAGTTCGACGCCGATCCGAACGCTGCGCTCTTCTTTTTCTAGCAACAGGCGCTGCCCGGTCGCCGTCGCACGCAGCGGAAACTTCACCATGAGGTCAATTGCCGCCTGGCGGACCGGCAAGCTACCTGTGATCAGTAGAGATTCGGCGGTGGTAAACGCGCGCTCATCGCCAATCTGGGCCAAAGAAATGAGTGCGCTCAGCCCCAATTGGCTGCGGTTGGCGGCGAGTCTCATCAGCGACGGTACCGCCTCATTGGCACCCAAGACACCTGCCGCGCGCACCGCATTGTTCTGGAGTTCGGGGACGCTCATCAGCCCCGGCACCACTCCCGCCGCTTCGCGGAAATTCCCATCAACTGCGATCGCAAGACCATTTCGCTTCTCGTTGAGATTTCCAGACGCAATCTTCGCGCCCAGCAGCCGTTGTGCCTCGACGCCGACATCGCGGATGACATGCACGAACGCCCGGTTTTGGAGCCGATCAGAGGTCGTCAACTTTTTGTCGAGCATCCATTGGACGGCAGGGAGCCCAACCCCCACGAGCTTGGAGAGCGCCTCCTCGACTTGCGCCTGTGCCGTGCCAACCGACCACTGCGTCGCCCGCCGATAAAGCTGCTCCATTTCGGCGGTGTTAGGCACTGGTAATGAGCCAGGCAGCGGGCGGGGGGCAGTGCGCTCGCTGGGTCCCGCGTCTATCTTCGAGCTCGCAAGGTCGTATCCCAGGCTCCAAGCGTCAGGTCGCCGGACCTGGCCATCCGCCAGTCCGTCACGATAGACATCCTGCCCGTCGCCATCCACAAAGAGGCCGACCGAGCCAGAGCCCCGCGCTGCATTTCCGCGACCCGGGGGTCCCTGATACCGGTCGTTCCCTGCCCCTTCGATAAAAAGGCCAATGCCGTTTGCATTTCCGATGCCGGGGATCGAGTCTTGAGCGAAATAGAGGTCGTTTCCGGCTCGGTCCAGCAGCATCGCAACGCCGTAATCGTGCCCGATGGCATGACTCGCGCCGAACTTAGTGCTGTAAGAATCATCCCCGGCCAAATCCATTAGGTACGCGGCGCAGAGGTGCATGGCGCTGCTCTGAACGTAGTGGTATCCCGAGTAAGAATCGTGGCCCGCGCCATCAAGCAGGCTGCCAATCGAGAGCCAGTAGGACGCGCCTTGGGCGTACGTTTCGCTCATGTAGGCGTCGCGGCCCTCCATGTCGGTGAGCATGCCGATGCCGCCGCTGATCCCACCTGTATCCTCGCGGTAGCCGCTCGCGTAGCCCTGCGCGAAGCTGTAGGTCACATCCTCGAAAAGGGGGCTGTTCACGATGATGCCGCCGGCTCGGTAGGTATCGTCGCCCTTCCGGTCGATGAGCATGCCGACGCCACTCGTGCGCGCCGCGCCCTGGCCCATGAGACCAAGTTGATAAAGGTCGTCGCCGGAAGCGTCCACCAACAATCCGACTCCGAACATGCCAAATCCCTGAGCCAGAGTCTTGGCCCGGTACACGTCGTCACCCGCGCTATCGATCAAGAGCCCTACCCCAGCCATGCCTACGCCACACGAAAGGTTGTTGCCCGCGTAGGTGTCGTCGCCACTCAGGTCCCGCGCAATGCCAATACCCAGCACCCCGGTGCCGACCGAAAGATCGCGGCCTTGATAGCGGTCGTTCCCACCCAAGTCGATCAACACAGCGGCATACCGCACGCCCGCTCCTGGACGGCCCTCGTACACATCGTCGCCACCAAAATCGATGGCGAGCATGGCGTCGGTGTAAGCGAACTTGTCGCTCCCGCGGCCCATCAGCCGAACGAGCTGACCGTAAACACGGAACGAAAGGGGCTCCTTCGGGTCATACGTTGTACGCTGCAGCGCTGGGAGCTGTTCGTCGATGGCCGAGCTGAGTTGGGCTGCGGCGGCGCGAATCGCGGCCAGGTCCACCTGCTCTAGTAGCCCAAGAACTTCGGTAAGTGTCGCCGAGGGCTGCCGCACAAAATCAAATCGTAAACTCTCTTCCTCGACGGCCAATTGGGGAAGGCTCTCAATCACCAATCGCGCGTCGGCTTCGGTGAGTTTTTCGGTAGCTTTGCGCACTTGCAGTGTGGCTTGCGCGATCGCCCGCGCAATGGCCGAAACCGGTCGCCGGACCTCGGCTGGCAACTGCGCATCTTCAATCAGCGCATCTTCGACCGAACGGGGCCGCCAAGTCTCGCCGTAGGCGGTCGCCGCTAACAAAGCGAGGATTTGGGACGGCGAGTTCGTCGCGGTCGTGCGTTGAAGCGACATGAGGGCATCGCCGGTTTCAAAGGGTCGATCGAGCGCTCGGTCGATGAGCGGCATGCGCCAGGCATCGGTGAACGGTCGGCGATCCCAAATGAGGTCGTTTGGACCCAGGTTAGCAGCCGCGAGGGCCTGCTGATAAAGCTCCCTTTCACGGTCCGTGACCTGTGCCCAGGCCAACCCGGGTAAGAGGCAGACTAGGCCGAGGGCCGCGCCCAACAACGATTTACAACATCCCATAAGTTTGCAAGGAGCACCGTCGAATCGCCCAGTACCCTCTCGTGGAACGGTACCCGGTCATGTTGCTGGCCTGTACCGTTCCAAACCGCCGCGAGACCTTCGTGATGCCTGCTTGGGGCAACAATCGCCAGTCGCATCAGAGTTCCGTCTCGTGCGTCCAGGAGCGGCGCGAGGGAGTGCTTCACAATTCGGTCCCAGAGCTCCTGCGCGCGGTCCAGTTGATTGTGCCGTCGAGCCTCGACGAAAACGTCGAGCGCTAACAAATGCGGAAGCGGCCGAGTGAAATCAAGACCCTTCCACTCGGTCCGCCAGCCGTTGCCGATGTCGCTGAACGTAAGCCCCTGCAAACGCGCAAGCCCCTCCAGCCGCAGCCCTTGGCCCATGACGACCAGCGGCTCGCCATGTGCGAGCGACCAGTTGGGCAATTGCGGCGCAAACCCGGGCCCCCAGGGCCAAAACAGGTTCATGGGTGGCACGCCCTCGTCTCGGCGACGCTTGTTTACGTCGTGCTCATCAAGCAGGTTCAGGGAGTCATCAATGAAGCACCGCAGCGCGTCTTCTCCTTCTCCGTGTGGCAACGCCGACTCCAACTTCTTCCCAACAGCTTCTTGAAATTCGGTGCAGGTCAGATTCAGCGAGCCTTCTTCCCAGACCAAGCCATGATCGAGCCCCCTGCCGCGCACGGGCACCCACCGCTTGCCTTTCAGCTTGTCCAGCGCCCAAAAAATTGCGTCTTGCTCTTCGCCACGGGGTGGCACTGTCTGACCGATGACCCCATCCGTGAGCGAGCCGACACTCAGGTGGAACCGAACCGCGTTCGAGGGAGGTTCCGCGCGGAGAGCGGCCATCGTAATGGGACCCATGGAAACGGGGTCGCCGGGAGGCATGCCAAAATAAGCCAGTTCGGCCACAGGATGCTGATCGAGCGGAGCAAGGCGCAGGACGCGTTGAGGAAGCGGCAATCCTAAAATGCCCTCGACCAAGCTTTCGCCGCCCGGTCCGTCGATCAACTCCGGCAGAACAAACACGATCCGTTTCAAGGTGCTCCCAGAATAGCCCGAAGCGAACTCGCGTAGAAAGGAATTCCATGCTCATCACCGAAGAAGCCATCCTCCAGGCGCTTGGCGCCGTGCAAGACCCCGACCTTGGGCGCGACATTGTGACCCTCGGCTTCGTGAAAGAGGTGGTCATCGAGGCAAGCCACGTGGCCTTTACGGTGGAGCTGACCACCCCCGCTTGCCCGGTCAAAGAGATCCTGCAGACGCAGTGCGAGGAGGCGGTGAAGGCTCTTCCCGGAGTCGAGAGCGTGCTGGTCACGATGACGGCCCGAGTACGCGAGCGCAAGAACCAGAATGAAGACCTTATTCCCGGCGTGCGGCAAGTGATCGCCGTCGCGAGTGGTAAAGGCGGCGTGGGCAAGAGCACTGCGACTGTGAACCTCGCTGTTGCACTCGCCAAAACCGGTGCGCGTGTTGGCCTGATGGACGCGGACGTGTATGGTCCGTCGATCCCGTTGATGCTGGGCTGCCATGGCGAGCATCCCTATACTCGCGACGGCAAGATTGTACCGATCGAGCGATTCGGGCTGAAGGTCATGTCGCTTGGCTTCCTGCTTGAGGAAGGGCAAGCGGTGCTTTGGCGCGGGCCGATGGTGGCCAGCACCGTGAAGCAGCTTTTAGGAGATGTAGATTGGGGAGAATTGGATTACTTATTAGTGGACCTTCCCCCCGGTACTGGCGACGCGCCGATGTCCCTGGCTCAGCTGGTGCCGCTCACCGGCGTAGTCCTGGTGACCACGCCCCACAATGTCGCCAGCAATATTGCCGGAAAAGCAGCGCTGCTTTTCAAGCGCCTGAACGCGCCGATATTGGGAGTGATGGAGAATATGGCGGTCTTTGCCTGTCCGGGATGTGGCCAAGAATCTCGCATCTTCAGTGGCCTCAGCGGCGAAGCCCTTGCCGAGCAGCTCAAGGTTCCCTACCTCGGCACTGTGCCGCTTGACCCGCAAGTCAGCAGCTCCGCCGATCAAGGAATCCCGAGCGTGGTTGCGTATCCCGAGAGCACCCAGGCTAGGGCTTTTACTGGGATTGCGCGGGTACTAGCGGCTCAGGCAAGCGTGCTCGCCATGTCGCGCACCGACCTCAATCGGCTCGGCGGCGAGAAACGGCCCACTTTTTCGCCTGTCAGTTAACGTTCGCGCAAACATGAACCGGGTACCATCGGCAACAATGCGGGGAGTCCGTCTCATCTTGTTACCGTTGGTCGCCGCTGTGGCGGCGGCAACTCAGGCCCAAACCGTACGTGCGGAGCGGGCAACCGTTTTCATTAATGAGTCCCCTGTTTTCACGCTGAAAGCCACGCTCGACGGTTTTGCGCCGGACCGCCGCGCAGCTGCCATCGCCGATGCCATCACTCGC
>JALHPH010000144.1 GCA_022842565.1 Fimbriimonadaceae bacterium | reverse complement strand
AAGTTGGGTCGGTTCGCGGAGTTTTTCTCCGTCGCGCGAAAGGACGTTGACTTCCACTTCGGGCGGCATGAACTTTTCCTCTTCCTTAGGTTGCGCCTGAGTGTCGGTGGGCATTGGCTTGGGTGTACCCGTCACCTTCTCCGTAATCTGTGTCAACGCCTTGGGCGGCTCCTTTCCGATCATGGGACCGTAAAAGGCATAACCCGCATACGCCAGCGCACAGGGCACCACAATCCATTTGAAGATGCCAAAGGCCACTTTGCCGGCAGTGCTCATCGCATTCATTGTACTTGTGAACGAGTCCTGCGACCAAGTATGATTTCGAAACCGAACAATTTTTTATGCCCGCCGATACATTTCTTGACACCCTTGACATTGAATGCGATACCTTGAGTGTCATTGCGGATTCGGAAACACTGGGTGGACCAACCGACGAAATCCTTCCGCACCTTGCCGTCACTCCTCGTCGCGGCGTGATGTCCCTGCGGGTAGCGGTGCTCAGCAACCCGTTTGTTGAACTTACGATTGGGGTGGACCTCGGCGGACGGATTTTGGGGTTGCGTGACCGTCGGACGGGCGTGGAAATCATCCCGGTGCCAAGCGAGCTGCGCATCGTGCCCGAGGGCCCGCGCGGCGCACACCTGCGGCACGGCATCGAGATCTTGGCGGGCGGACTGTATCGCTCGAACGCCCTAGGGCCGGTCGAGGTGCAGCTACGAGAGCCAAATGAGGAAGACGAACCGGCAGAGGTCCTCATTCATGAGCTGATTCCTGGCCAACCGGCGAGCTGGCAGGCTCGGTGGACCCTCGCGCCCGATTCAGCCCAAATCCTGTTCGAGTTCTCCATGATCCGCCGTGATCTGGACCTTGACCGCAATCTAGAGGGTTGCCTCAGTGGGTTGCACTTTCACGGGTTCTCGGATTTCTGGGTGCAGTCCGGGGGGCTGGTGGCTGCGCTCGGGAACGGGAACGGACTCGTTGTAGGTTGCGAGACCGGAGTTTTTGATGGCGCATGGAGCGAGCGGCTCCTGCGGCGATGGTGCTGGCAGACGGCACTTGCGCCTCACCAGGTGGATAGCTGGCGGCTCACGCTGACTCCGTTTTCCGAACTCACTGGCATTCCGGTCGCGGGGGCGCATTGCGCGGGGACCCTGAGTCCGACGCAACTTGAATTCCAAACGGCGAAGGCGCTTGAGGAAGCGAAGGTCGTGGTGCACCTGGCCGATGGCCAGGTGTTAGAATCGCCCCTTACTGCGACCCCAGAAATCACCACGAGAATGGACCTCGGCTCGCTGCCGGCGGCCATCCAAGCGGCGGTGATCCTAGACCGCGGTAAACAGCAACTGCTGCGAATGGAGGCGGGGGCTGCACCGGTCGAGCTCATCGGAGAATTGGTGGGGCTCACCGAGAACCATCCGCGTTTGGTGAGCCGCGAGGGATCGCGCCGCAACGGCGCGTTGGTTTTGCTGGCAATCGAAGCCATTGCGGAGCGGGAGTGGGCCGTGGCCGACCGGTTCTTAGAAGAAGCGCTGCTGGTGCAGGGTGATGACTGGCTCACCTGGTGGCTGCGGGCTGCCGTCCGCCGCAACGCCGGGCTCGATCTGGAAGAAAGCAACGACCTCTTGAACGCGCACTTCCTCGCTCCGCTGGAGCCGATGCTGCGGGCGGAGGGCTTTTTGCGGCTGCCGAGCGAAATGGGTAAGGAGCCCTCCCCGCTGCTGAAGCCCCTCGCGAACCACCCGGACGCTCAATCAGAGCTCGTTTGCATGCTGATGCAATGCGCGCTTTGGGGCGATGCAGCGCGGCTCGCCGACGAGTTCTTGCGTCACGGAAACCACGGCATGGTGCGCTACCTCTTGGCTTGGTCGCTGCTGACGCGCACCAACCTGAAAGCAGAAGCCGCCGAGCACGTCCGTCAGGCCGAATCGTTGCCGATCGCATCGCCCTATCCTTGGCGGCCGTTTGAAGCGAAAGTGGCGAGCGAGCTGCTTGAAGCTTTTCCGCAATCCGCGCGGCTCAGCCAGTTGCACCAGCGACTCCGGAAGCGAACGTAGAACTAGCCCAACTGCAGAGTTGTTTTAAAATGAAGTTTTGCGACTTCACCGAGCCGTTCCTTGCCAAAGCGTCTGACAAACTCCCTTCCCGCAGTTAGCACCGGACTGCCTGCACCCTTGGGCAAGTCACAGCCCACTTGATGCGAAAGCTCACCGAGTCGGCGCAGAAACTCGGCTCGGGCTAGGACGGAAGCGGCAGCCACGGCTAAGTCGGATTCAGCCCGGACCCGCGATTCAAGCCTCACTGCGATGCCTTTGAGGTCAAGCTTTCGCTGCAAGCCCTTGGGATCGGCGAACTGGTCGCTGATGATCAGCTCGGCGGGTTGCTTTGCCAGCACGGTCTCGATCACCTTGGCGTGTGCCCATTCCAGCAGTCGGTTGAGGTTTCGGACTTTGCCATAGACCTCGTTGTATTTGCTGGGCATAAGCAGCAACACATCGTGCGGGCAGTTCTGGCGGATGATGCTGGCCAGAGCGGTCGCCCGTGCATCGGTGAGCTTTTTGGAATCCATGACACCGGCCAGAGCCGCTTCATGCTCGGGGCCAACATAGCAGGCGGCGACCACCAACGGCCCGAAAAAGTCACCTTTTCCACTTTCATCGACTCCAATACGGGCCTTCATAGCGAGGCTCGCATGATACCGCGCGGCCGAAAGTCCCATAATGGGCAACTACTCCGGCTATGCCTCGCGTAGGGATATAGGGACTCCTTCATCGCATGTTCTCGATAAACAAGATCTATTGTCACGCGGCAGCCTGCGCCGTTCTCGCATGTTCGACTTCCATCGGGGCTCAAGAGGTTTTGACCTTGGACAAAGCGTTGGCTTTGGCAAAGCAGAACAACGGGTCCATTCGGTCGGCCACTTTCGATATCGAAGCAGCCCGCTTCGGGGTCGCGGGAGCGCGGGGGTCTTTCCTTCCCTCGGTCACGCCGACCTACAGCTACACGACTTCCCGGATTGACCAGCACACGGGGACTTCTCTGACGCGTGGTTCTGCGGATTCTGAGCTGGACGTGGTGGCAACCTGGAGACTTCTGGACAGCGGATCGCGTCGGGAAAGCCTGTTTTCGGCGCGTTCATCGCTGACCGCTACCGAAGCATCGGCCCGCCAAACACTGCGCCAGACCCTGTTCAGCGTGACCCAGACTTATTTTAATGTGGTCCGGTCACAGGAGCTCATCCGGGTGCAGCTGGCGCAGGTGAACCGCGCCCAAACACTGCTGGAGCGCACCCTCGCCGAGATCGAGGTGAAGCGGGCGCCGGGCAAGGACCGATTCCAGCCCCAAGCCGACCTCTTGAACGCGCGGGTTTCGCTCCTGAATGCCGAAAGCCAGAGCCGTACCAACATCGCGGATCTGAAGGCTCTGGTCGGACTGGAATACACTGAACCGCAGGGCGTGGTGGTGGAGCAGGTCACGACGGCCGACCTGCCTGACCTCGATCAACCGGTCGCGAGCTATCAACGTGCGGCGCTCGAGACGCGGCCCGATCTACGGGCCCAACGCGCTCGGCTCGATTCGCTGGAATCCAACGTGCGCGTGGCCAAGCTAAATGCCGGCATCAACTGGCGGGTGGACGCCCAATACGCTCGGAGCCTTGCTCGCGATGTCAGCGACCGTTCCCAGATTGGCCTAACGGCGAGCATTCCCATTTTTGACGGTGGGATTAGCAAGAGCAACGTTGCCGAACGCCGGGCCAACCTGTTTTCTGGCAACGAATCGTTGCGACAGGCAGAAAGAAATGTGCTGAGTGAGGTCGAAGCTGCGTATTACGATTATAACCAGTCCGAACTGAGAGTCCAGGCTGCTCAGGCGGCACTGGTTGCAGCACAATCGAACTACGACTCGGTAAGCGCGGCCCGCCAAGAAGGCGCGGCAAATCTTGTTGACGTCGTGGTAGCGTCGACGACCTTGACCACGGCTGAAGTGAATCAGGTGCAGGCTCTTTACGATGCGCTGATTGCAGAAGCTAGGTGGAGGCTGGTGACGGGCCAACCTCTCCGTGGTGAAGAAAACTGATGAATAAGTCGATCCCGATAGGTGTGATTGCCATCGCCGTTGCGGTGGGGGGCTATATGGCATTTGGCCGCCAAGGCGGGCCGGCCGCAGAAATTGAGTACCGATATGCTCCGGTGGAAACGGGTGAGCTCGTCCGTTCGATCAATGCCACGGGCCAATTGGTGGCCCTCACGAAAGTTGATATCCGCAGTAAGGCTGGCGGCAAGATCATCCAGTTGGCCGTCGAAGAGGGCGACGTGGTGAAACAAGGCGATCTTGTCGCGATCATTGACCCCGCTGATACCCAGACCACCGTGGATCAAGCCTCCGCGGACCTGCGGTCGGCTGAGGCTCGCGCCCAATCGGCGCGGGTCTCTTATTCTTTAGAAGTGCGCAATCGGGCCAACGCGGTGCAAGAGGCTCAAATCGCCCTGCAGACGGCCCGGCTTCGCCTTTCGCGAATCCAGGCGAGCACTTCGACTCAGCCTGCCCTGAGCCGCGCCGATCTGGAAAGCGCTAATGCGGGTCTGGACGCGCAGCGGCAAGCGCTTTCGCAACTCACCGATGTCGAAGTTCCGCGCATGCGGAAGGACGCCCAAGTGGGTGCCGACCAAGCGCGCGTAGCGATGGACGCCGCACAATCCGAACTGGCACGCCAAGAGCGGTTGTTGGCCAAGGAATTCGTGAGCCAAAGCGAGGTCGACCGCGCTCGAACAGCTTATGAATCGGCGAAGGCCAACCACGCCAACGCCCAGGAGCGATTGCGGACCGTGGAACGCGACATCGATTTGATGCTGGCGAGCCAACGTTCGCGCGTGAAGCAAGCCGAGGCGACTCTTCGCTCGGCGCAGGCGAACCAGTCGCGGGTGACCGTCAGCCAAAAGGAGCTTGAGGAAGCTCGGCAGGCCGTGCGTTCGGCTGAACTGGATTTGCAGCGCACTCAAAACGATCTTTCCCAGGCAGAAGTCCGCGCCGCCGATCAACGCAGCGCCGAAGCCAGCATCGTCCGCAGCGAAGTCTCTTTGCGCAATGCACGCGTTCAGCTGGGCGAGACCACGGTGGTTGCACCGCGCGATGGCGTGGTAACCACGAAGTACCTGGAGGAGGGCACGATCATCCCGCCGGGCACCAGCACTTTCTCGCAGGGCACAGCGATCGTGGAGATCAGCGACGTGACGCAAATGTTCGTGGAATGCGCGGTGGATGAAG
>JALHPH010000143.1 GCA_022842565.1 Fimbriimonadaceae bacterium | reverse complement strand
CCGATATCGATCCAGTAATCCTTCACTTCCGGCTTCTTCTTGCGCTCTTCGTCTTCCAGCAGGTGGATCGCTTTGCGACCGATGACGCCCACCACAGGTCGGGTTCCGTGCACCCAAACCCTTTGGCCTACGATGATGGTGCTATCGTGCCCGCCAATGGTGCTGAAATAGAGCATTCCTTGCTCGTCGATGTAGTGGATGATGAGACCGATTTCGTCCATGTGCCCGGCCAGCATCACCTTCATTTCGGCTTCTGGATTGGCAATGGCCCACACGTTTCCGTGCACGTCAGTGTGGATTTTGTCGGCGAACGGGCGTGTGTACTCCCGATACAGTTCGGCCGCACGCTCTTCGTAGCCGCTGGGCGAAGGAATATTGACGATGGCTTTGAAAAACTCAAGCGATTCGGGTCTCATGATGCACTTGTGAGGGTACTCGTTTCCGAGTTAAGCCGGTCGATGCGCGGCGTCTTTGCATGATGTTAACATGCATCTATAACAGTAGGAGTACCTATGTCACAAGACCGCATGCACTACGACGACGATCCCATCATCCGCTCTGACCGCGGTGTGGGGCACGAATTCAGCGATGTAGTGCAGGGCCGGCTCTCGCGGCGAGATTTGCTGCGAAGTAGCCTGGTGGCGGGCTTGGCCGCAGGTCTGGCGGGGGCGCTTCCGACCGTGGCCAAAGCCGCGCGGACGCTCGGCGGAAGCCCAACCGGTCTCGATTTCATTCCCCTCAAGCCCAAGAAGGGCACTGGCATCCAAGTTGCCGAAAACTATTCCTCGCATGTCGTCGTGCGGTGGGGAGACCCCATGCGCCCCGGGCGCTCCATGGAATCGGACCCCACGACGATGACTCCCGAGGACCAGGCCAATGCCTTTGGTTACAACTGCGACTTCGTTGGGTTCTTCCCTCTTCCGGTTGGCTCCGAAAACTCCGACCATGGGCTGCTAGGCGTTAACAACGAGTACATCAATCCCGAGCTGATGTTCCCGGTTGACATGCTCAGCGGGCTCAGCGCCGAGCATGTGAACGTCTGCATGGAAGCCATGGGGTTCAGCGTCGTTGAGATCAAGCGCGAGGGCGGGTCGTGGAGTCACGTGATCGACAGCCGCTTCAATAAAAGGGTGACCGGCACAACGCCGCTGCTCATCACCGGACCGGCGCGCGGCGACGCACGCATGAAAACCAGCAAGCACCCGACGGGCACCACATGCACCGGAACAATGCACAACTGCGCCGCCGGAAAAACCCCGTGGGGCACAGTCTTGAGCGGTGAAGAAAACTTCCAAGGCATGTTTGGCCAGGCCAATGCGCTTAAAGACGCCAAAGACCAGCGCTCCGCCAAGCGCTACGGGCTCGGCATGGAAAAGAGCGAATACGAGTTTGAGCGCCATCTTGACCGCTTAGACTGCAGCAAAGAACCGAACGAGGCGTACCACTTTGGTTGGGTGGTTGAGATCGACCCCTACGACCCTGACTGGCAGCCGCGCAAGCGCACGGCCTTGGGTCGATTCCGCCATGAAGCTGCGACCTCGCACGTCACCAAAAAGGGCCGCGTCGTGATGTACAGCGGCGATGACGCCCGATTCGAATATGTCTTCAAATTCGTGTGTTCGAAACCCTTCAATGCCAAGAACAGAGAAGCGAACCGAGAACTCTTGGATGACGGCATTTTGTATGTAGCGCGGTTCAACGAAGACGGCACCGGCGATTGGCTGCCGCTCGTTTTCGGCCAGGGCCCCCTTACCGCAGCCAATCGCTTTAATAGTCAGGCGGATGTGGTGATTGATGTCCGTATCGCCGCCGACCTCCGGGGTGCCACCAAGATGGACCGCCCCGAGGACATCGAAGTGAACCCAGTGAACGAGAAAGTCTACGTCGTCTGCACCAACAACACCGACCGGGGCAAAGACGGCAAAGCCGGACCCGACAAGGCAAACCCCCGTGCCAGCAACTCGCATGGCCACATCATTGAGTTAACCGAGAACGGCAACGACCATGCGGCCACCAAGTTCAAGTGGGAGCTCTTTCTGGTTTGCGGCGACCCCAGCGACCCGGCCACCTATTACGCAGGCTTTGACAAGAGCATGGTCAGCCCGATCTCTTGTCCAGACAACATCTGCTTCGATGCACGCGGCAATCTGTGGATCGCCACCGACGGCCAAGCACGCGCGATTTCGGCTCGCGACGGCTTTTTTGCGGTGCCGGTCGAGGGGCCTGAGCGTGGTCGCCTGGTGCAGTTTATGGAGACCGTGGAGGGAAGCGAAGTCTGCGGACCGGAGTTCACACCGGACGGTCGCACTGCGTTTTTGGCAATCCAGCACCCTGGCGAAGGCTCGACCTTCGACAAGCCATCAACGCGCTGGCCAGACGGCGTAGGAGTGCCGCGCCCTTCGGTCATTGCGATTGAAGCCAACGACCGCGGCCCCATCGGCTCGGCCGGAAACGAGGGGCGAACCTCGCGCCGGGCGATGATGAAAGGCGGGACCGGGACTTAAGTCAGGCGCCAAAGGTTCAACCTTTTCGTTCAAATCTAGGTTTTTGTGTTAAAAACCTGCAAAAACACGGCGATTGCACTAGCGTTCTGCACTTTCCTAGTCTATAATCCATTTGACTCGGTGTTTATCACAGGGTCAAGCGGAGTGCGCAGGATGCGCTGAACCGAATATGGACGCTTCGGAGTGGGGCGGGACGTAGGAAACTTAGGAAAGTTGCGGCCCAATCTGCTTACAGAGCGACTCAGGACGAGGCTCAGATCATCACGCGTGCAACGCACATGTTAGGAGATCTGAGTACCTATATGAAAACTCGAACCATTACGGTTGCTCTTTTCGCTGCTCTCGGCATGGCCTTGGCTATGCCTGTGATGGCGCAAGACAACTTCCCGGACGTTCCGGAGAATCACTGGGCCTATGAGGCTGTCGAGAACCTGAAGCGCGAGGGCATCCTCGTTGGTTATCCCGATGGCACCTACAAGGGTCCCAACTCGATGACTCGCTACGAGTTCGCTGTGGCGCTGAACGCTGCTTATCAGCGATTGAAGACCATGCACGACGGTCTGGCTAGCCAGATCGCCGAAATTCGCGGCTCCATGGGCAGCGGCACCGGCAACAACAGTGGCCTGGCCGATCGCCTCAAGGCTGTCGAAGATCAACTGCGCGGCATGGGTCGCCTGAACGACGACGTGGCTGCAATGAAGCGCATGGCTGACGAGTTCCAAAAGGACCTCGCTTCGCTCGGTGTTGACGTTGAAGCTATGAAGAAGGACCTCGCCGAGATGCAGAAGAACATGGGCGGCACTAAGGCTGGCGGAATCACCATCAGCGGCGATGCTAACATCATGATCCACGCTGGCGAAGGCACCGATAACACAGTTGCTATGGGCATTGACGGTCGCCTGCTCGGCATCAACAATGCTGGCAGCCAGCGCGTCAGCATGCTCAGCGACGTCAACGTCTATCACGAGATCGCGACCACCCTTTCGGGTGCTGTCGGTGATGGCCCTAAGTGGGATGCCACCATCGTTTACGGCAACCTGATCGGCGTGAGCGGCACCACTGCTACCAGCGGCTACGGTAACCAGTCGAACCGCTTCGGTGGCCAACCGTTCCGCGAGGGCGCTGGTGACATCTACATCCAACGATTCGCTGTCGAAATCGACAATGGCATCGCTGGTACCCCGTTCAAGGCTCACGTGGGTCGCCTCGGCGCTCAGACCTCGAACCCATACCTGTTCAAACGATCCGACACCACCCCTTATTTCAGCAATCCTCGCTGGGATAGCGGCGACTGGATGTTCGATGGCGCGATTCTCGCTTTCAACTTTGGCGAGAACAGTTCGCTGACCCTGATGGGTGGACGCAATGCTCACCGACGCAGCGTCAACGGCACTGAGCTCCAACCGATCGCCAACAACGGTGAATCCGCAATCAACAGCACCATCGGTGCTGAAGCCAAGTTCGGTATCGGCAACGCCGGCACCGTCAGCCTGGCTTACCTCCTGCACAGCGAGAATGACGATCTGGGTAACCCGCTCGTCGGCGCTGATCGCCTCGAGGTCTTTGGTGGTGGAATCAACCTGAAGCCAATCAACGGTATTGCTGTCGAAGGCGGTTACGGCAAGGCAACCCTCAAGCAGGGCAACGACGCTGTGAACGACGACAACAACGAGACCTACTACGTTGGCCTCGGCTACAACAAGGAGAACTGGGGCCTGATGCTCGGATACCGAAAGGTCGAGAGCAACTACCTCGGTCAAGGTTCCTGGAACCGCATCGGCACCAAGTGGAGCCCGACCAACATCGAAACCTTCTACGGCAACGCCAACGTCGCTCTCGGTGAGAACCTCTCGCTGAAGCTTGCTGGTGAGTTCGGAGAAACCATCGATGCACAAGGCGGTATCGCTGCCGAGTCGGACATCCTCAGCCTGAGCGGAAAGCTCGTTTACAACATGAACGAGTTCTTCAAGGTCATGGGCGGCTACGAGACCGTGCAAGTGGACAACGGTGCCAACGATGTTGAGCAACGCTGGTTCACCCTCGGCTTCGGCTACAACATGAGTAAGAACTCCATGCTCGGTATCACCTACCAATACGGTGACGTCGAGAATGGTGCTGCATGGGGCGTCGCTCCTGCTGGCAACTTCAAAGGTCACATCCTGACCACCCAGCTCAGCATCAAGTTCTAACCCTAGAACCTTAAGCTAAGCTGATTAGCTCCCCCTCCCGATCTCGGCGAGGGGGAGCTTTTTCTTGAGGACGGGAGCAACTTCAGGTGGACTTCCAGTAAATTCACGCACAGATGAGAAGTTCGCTCGTTCTTGCATTGGTCCTAGGGGCCGCCGCTCTCACAATTGCCGCCCCCATCAAACGGGCAAACAACCCCTCCCTTTCGCCCGATGGTCAATGGCTGGCGTTCAGCTATCAGGACGACCTGTGGCTGGTGCCCAGCGCTGGCGGCGAGGCACGCCGCCTGACGGTCCACCCAGGTAGCGACACCACCCCGCGTTGGATGCCCGATGGCAAGACCATCGTCTTCACCTCAAACCGGTACGGGTCGCTGGACCTGTTCACCATCGCGCCGGATGGCTCGAACCTGCGCCGGCTGAACATGGACGGCTCCAATGAATATCTGACCAGCATCTCGGCGGACGGCAAAACGGCGTATGGCTATACCACCGCTTGGGGCCGCATCAACCTATTCGCGCTGCCATTGGCTGGCGGCGAGCTCATCCAGCTAACCGGCCACCCGCTCGAGCTCTCCTTCTTCCCTTACACCTCG
>JALHPH010000142.1 GCA_022842565.1 Fimbriimonadaceae bacterium | reverse complement strand
CAAAATCGCTCGCCATCAACGCATATTCTTTCTGCGCGTTTGGTTGGCCCGCAACCCCGGCTAGGTAGGCCGCATCGCGCAGGCCCTTGACCCCAAAAAAGTCGTCCCAGTACGAGTGGCGATGGTTATCCATGTAGCCCTCATGGCTGGCGGATTGCGGGAAAAGCCCATAGAAACCGCGCTCCACGCCGGTGGCATTTCGGAACTCATCCGTTTTGCGGGTGTTCCGCAGCGTTTCTATTTGCTGGACGATGCGCTGGGCCGTGGCAAAGTGCTTCTTGACCATCGCGTCGTCGCCGGTGAACCGGTGATAGGTCGCCAGGAGATAAAGGAATTGACCGTGGCTATCGTGCTCGGCCAGCGGATCGGGGCCGCGGCCATCGAGCACGCACGGCACCCACCCATCCTCGCGGATGCCGGTTGAGAACCAATCGATGAACTTCTTAACCGGCTCATTGATGCCAAATTGGAGCAACGCGGTGCACGTGAGCGCTCCATCGCGGATCCAGCTGCGCTGATAGGTACGGCTGCCTGGGTGGATGGCGGGGCCATCGCGGTGGACCATGATGTAGCCCAAGTTGGCCTTCAGGGTATCTGCCCAAATCTGCCCGCTGCCACCAAGTTGCAGCTTGGAAGGCTGAATAAGATCCCGCCAAGCACGGGCCGATTTTTCGCGCAGCTGCGCGTGAGAGCCAGACGCCGGACGTTGTTTCGGACCGTAGGCGCGGAAGGTCAAGGTCTTCGTCTGGCCGGGTGCCAGTGAATACGGCAATCGCCAGAGCGCGGACAGCGTGCCTTCAGGGCATTCGCCCGATTGCGCAGGCGGGGTGGTGCCATTCTGCAAGAACGGTACAAGATCGCCCTCGGAAAGTTTCGTCACCCCAGCGTGGCGAACAGCCTCAACCGGCGTGACGGTCCAGCCGTCATCCAGTCGGGCCGCGCCACGCTGGAGCGAGAGTTTTCGGATAGGAGCTACAAGTGGGTTGAGGTTGAGCGATTGCCAACTCGGGTTCACCTGAAGTGGCCTCAGGGCAACCATCAGAGAGCCGACTTGACGCCGCCGGGCCATGTTAGTGACGCGGTACTGGATGGAAAGCTGGTCCTGGGTGCCTTCTGGTGCGACGGCTTCCACGACAAGGCGCACATCGCCTGACCACACGACCGAAGGAATGGGCAGGGAACCCTCCAGCAATCGCGATTCTGGGTTCACATTGTTCCAACCGATGCGGCGGCCATTGTTGAATAGGAACGGCTCGAGAGATGGCCCCATTCGCCGCAGCTCGACCATTCCCGCTTCATTGATCAGCCCCTCATGGTCGGAGTCTTTCGCGCCGACGACGGTGAAAAAGCTCTGCTTTCCGAGCAAATGCTTCGGATAAAGCCCTCGCGGCTGGTCTAGCGCGATCGATTCCCAGATACGATAAGGGTGCGTGCTGAAGCCGCTTGGGAGCGGCGTAAACTGGAGATTCCGGGTGCCTTGGGGCGAGCTAACCTGGATCTGCGTGGTCTCCAGCTCGGGTGTCGGCAAGTACAGAGTGTCGCCTTGGGCGGGGCCGACAGACCAACTCTGCGGCGGGTTCTGGGTTGAAATTCGGACCGTTTGTCCGCGCCGAACTCCTTGGATTTTGAGCCCTCCGACCGCCTGGAGTCCCTTGAGTCCAAGCCTCTCGCCGCCTCGGTCTGGATGCCGTGTCACCTTATCTGAAAATGGCTCCGTCGGCGGGAGTTCGCGGTATTCGAAGCCAGAAATCTCGACTTTGCCTTTGCCGCCCGCATTCGCAGCGATGCCGAATTGAATAGCCCCAGCGCGCGTGAACAGAGTTCGATCAGGGCCCCAGGCATAAACTAGCTGGCTCCGCCGGATGACCATTCGGGTCCAGTTTCGCGGCCAAAGCCAAGCGGCCCGTTTGACCCACCAGACACTCTGCCCGGAAGGGTCCATAAGTTTGAATTCGAAATCGTTCTGCAGACTCTCGGCACGGATCCAAAACGTAAACTCAAAATTTGCAGGTAATTCTTGTACAAAAGCCCGTTCGGCCAAAGCAAAGCCGGCTTGGCCACCGAAATCGTATTGCATCACCAGCCCCGGTCCGTGCTGCAGATTGGGTTCGGTGACGGTCAGATTAACGCCTGAGGAGGTGATGGGCTTCCAGGTACCGTGTGCAGTCGCCGCGAAGGCGCAAAGAACGGCTGTGGAAGCGAGCAGAATTCGAGCAAACATAGACGATTCGGTCAGCACGAAAAAGTCCCCCCGGCCGAAGCCGAGGGAGTGAGAAGAAACGGGTCGCAGCGGGCGGCTCGGAGCTGGGCCGCCCGCGCGACGATCACGTTGGATTAGTCGCCAAATTCGCCGAATGAGCCAGCCAGGATCGAGAAGTCGGCAGGGCCAACCTCACCGTCGCCATTCAGGTCTGCGTTCACCAGGTAGTTCGGGTCCCCCACGAAGCTGCCAAACGCACCGGCCAAGATCGCGAAGTCGGCAGGGCTAACTTCGTTGTCGCTGTTCACGTCGCCGTTCAGGAGCGAAGCTGTGAACTTTGCGGTGTCAGCAGAGAAGACCACGTTGCTGATTTTCCTGGTCAGGTGGGTCGGACCAGTGACAAACACATTGTATGTCCCAGCAGCAACAGTCGACTTCATGGTGATCCGGCCATTGGCGTCCAAATTCGTCGTAAACGACTGGAGGACGTTGCCGCCGCCATCTTCCACAGTCACGCTCACTGGCTTGCCAGCTTGGGACATCACGTTCTGAAGCGTCACGTTGCCTTTGATTCCGAAGTCGCGCAGCACGATGTTGCTCATCGCAAAGCTGGCGTTCACGGTTTGGGCAGGTGCGCCGTTGGGCATCACTTGGAAGTACATTCCGAGCTGCGGGTTGCGCGGGTTGCCACCATCAATGTAGGGAGGACGAATGCCCTGCGTGGTGAAGTCAAATGGCAGGCTCTGCAGGCTGCCTTCCATCGTGAGAGCAGGACTCTCGGCGGTGCCGAAGATCCAGACCCACTTGTACTTTCCGTCGGTGTCGCGGAAGTAGCGATAGCCGATCTTGGTTGTTGTGCCCTGGGTGTAAGTGAGGCTCTGCGAACCGGTGAAGCTGTAGAAGGGAATCGGTGTACCAAAGGCAGCGACTTCGCCGTCGTTGGTGATGATCATCTGGATCTCGCTGACCCAGCCGCCATCCACGGGCATGCGGATGAAGGGACCCGCTTCCACGCGTCGTGGGAAGCCACCAGTGGTGCCATTCGACGTCAGGTTGACGTCCATGGTCATCTCAAAGGTGTCTGCTCCACCCGGGTGGGAGAACGGGCTAGCGCCGCCATCGGCCGAGAACTGCGCGAGGTGCCGATTGGCCCAGCCTGTGGCCGCGCCGACGTTGTTGTCCGTCAGGGTGATGCCAGTGGCAAGGGTGCCGGTTGCGCTGAAGGAAGAGCCGGGGAAGTCATTGAAGACCCGCCCCTGAACATACATAGAATTTACAGTGCTGACTTGAGCCTGGGCCATCACAGCGACGCCCATTGCCAGCACGATCACCGTTGATCGTTTCATTCGTATCACTTTGTCTCCAATTGTTTTCGATCCCTCGTCAACTAGCGGTCGCTAGGTTCCAAGGCTTGTTGCTGAACCGTTTCAGCACATTGATAGTATAGTAACACAGGATTTCGAAAGTCGTACAGATTTTCTCGCCGATTTTGGAATCCAAGTATATTTGCGGGACGTGAAGCATGCAGTTTCCCAGTGGATTTCTTTGGGGAGTCGCCTCCTCCTCCTACCAGATCGAAGGCGCATGGAATGAGGCCGGAAAAGGCCCTAGTATCTGGGACGCCTACACCCACGCGCAGGGGAACATCAAAGATGGCTCCACCGGCGATGTGGCGTGTGACCACTTCCACCGCTATCGCGAAGACGTAGGCCTGATTCATCAACTCGGTGCCCGCGCTTACCGTTTCTCACTCTCTTGGCCGCGCATCATGCCGACCGGCAAAGGCCAGCTGAATGCCGCCGGGCTGGATTTTTACGAACGGCTGGTCGATGCCTTGTTGGCGAAGGATATCAGGCCCTGGCCGACGCTCTTCCACTGGGATTACCCGCAAGCCCTGCAAGATGAAGCAGGATGGCTGCATCCCGATGCCCCGAAATGGTTTGCCGAATACTCCGAGCAGGTCGTCGCGAGGCTTGGCGACCGCGTTAACCACTGGTTCACGCTGAACGAGCCGCAGGTTTTCTATTGGTCGGGCCACGCACAGGCCGGGCAAGCCCCCGGTCTGCGGCTCCCAATGGACCAGTGGATGGTCGGCCTGAAAAACGTTCTGCGCGCCCACGGACTCTCGGCTCGGGCATTGAAGGCAGCTGGAGACCACCACGTGAGCTACGCCCCGGTTGGCATCTGCGGCTATCCAGCGACCGATTCTCCCGCTGACATCGAGGCCGCGCGGCAATACACTTTCGGCGCTGAAACCGCAGCACGAGGGGGTTGGATTCAGCGCCCCTATGTGGACCCGGTCCTTGGCCTGGGTTGGCCCGAAGACTGGGAAGCAATGCACGTCGAAAAACCGGTTGGCGTCACCGACGCCGAACTGGACGAAATGCAGGGGCCGCTCGACTCGATTGGGCTCAATTTCTACTCGGCGCCCGCCATCCGAGCCGGCGCTGACGGCCAGCCCGAGGAGGTCCCGGTGCCACCAGGATTCCCGCGCACCGCTTTCTCCTGGCCCGTGACCCCGGCCGGCTTAGGCTGGCTGGTGCGGTTCCACCACGAGCGCTACGGCCTTCCGATATACATCACCGAAAACGGCCTGGCCAGCATGGACTGGGTGAGCGAGGACGGGGCCGTGCACGACCCGAACCGCATCGACTTCACCCGTCGTTACCTTCGATCTCTGCATCAAGCGATCGTGGAAGGTGTCGACGTGCGTGGATACTTCCACTGGTCAGTGATGGACAACTTCGAGTGGTGCGAGGGCTACTTGCAACGCTTCGGGCTGATCCACGTGGACTATCAAACACAGGTGCGGACCATTAAGGACTCGGGCCGCTGGTACCGCCAAGTCTGCGATCAGAACAGTGTTATCTAAAGATGCAGGTATGCGGCAAAAACATGAACAAAAACCGCCTCAGCTTACATGGAGCTCAGGCGGAATCGTGATGGTCGGGGCGACGGGATTTGAACCCATGACCTCTTGCCCCCCAGGCAAGCGCGCTACCAAACTGCGCCACGCCCCGTGACGACCGGTACACGATACCACATCACGGGGCGAAGACGAAACCCTTCGGTTACTCAACCGAACGGCTAAAGTTAACGGCATCCATA
>JALHPH010000141.1 GCA_022842565.1 Fimbriimonadaceae bacterium | reverse complement strand
GCGGGTTCTCCTTCGGTCGCTCCTCAAGCAGCTCGGCCACATTCAGCTGAGCCTTGCCCGCTTCGGCGTCTTCTTGCGAAAGATCGAAGAATGTTCGGAGCGCTTCGGTGAAGTTGGCACTTCCAGAAGCGACCGAGCGAGTCAGATTAAACCGACCGTTTGAAACCACCGAGACCGTCGTGGAAAATGCGCCGAAATCGATAATGGCGAAAGTCTCGTCCGTTGTCGTGCGCGAGAAATTCGTTTCGATCAGGGCGCGGTAAGCGGCAAAGGAACCGACATCGACGATGTCTACTTCCAGGCCAGCCTGCTGCACCGTGTCCACTCGCGAATTCACGAGTTCGTTGGGAGCGGCGACCAACAGAATGTCCATCTGCGATTCATCGGGCGAACCAAGAATCTCGAACTCCACAAAGCTTTCTTCGACCGAGTTCGGGATGTAGCGGCCTGCTTCAAAGCGAATCGACTTGCGAAGGGTGGCTTCGGGCATCTTCGGCACGCGAACATTGCGCACGACGACCGATCCTCCCTGCACGCTCACGATCGCGTTCTTCGCCGTGATTCCGGCGTGCTTCAAGAGCATTTTCAATGCGCCAGAAACGGTAGGAACATCATGGATCACTCCATCGCGCATGGCGTTTTGGGGTGTGAACATCGACGCGGCCCGCGTCACGCGCCAGCCCTGGGGGGACTTTTCAATCTGGGCAACTTTCATTGAATAGTGCCCAAGATCAACTCCGACGTAGTTGGTTTTTTTCAGCATGATTAGGCTGCACTCTCCTGGTTGCCTTGGGGCTTTGCAATGCGTTGCGCTGCCCAATCGTCCAGTGAATTCTTTTCAAATCTCCAGGTTCCATCGATGCGGAAACCAGGAAGGGATTTCAGTTCGGCCATTTCTTCTACCGCCAGCTTCGAGAGCCTCAGGTATTTGGCCGCCTCTCGCGAGGTGAGGTAGCGGTGATTCGAGTTCAGAGCCGAGTTTAAAAGCACCTGCGTTTGCTCCGCAGAGAGCCTGAGCTCGATGCGGACGATACTGCCGCCGTTTGGCTCGCGAATCAGTTGCGTCACGACGGGATCTTCCGTAGAATCAAGATTATTCAGCACGCGGTGCGGGACCGTCGGCGACATCACCGGTTGCGCGGGCTCCTGGGCGGGCTCCGTGGAAGGAACCGGCGGCGGGGTCACAGCGCTGGGAGTGCCTTCGGCCTCCAGCGGCACCTGTTGGGCGGCCGCCTGAAAAGCCACTGCGTTCTGGCTAGCTAGGCGGATGGCGTCGACAAAGTTCATGCTGCAACGGCCTCGGTGTATTCGGTGATGACATCCATCATCAGGAAGGCGTCGACCATCAGCTCGCGGCGAGCCGAGCAGAGCATCAGGGCGTTATCGGCGAGTTGCAGCGAGACACGGGGGTAGCCCGCGCTCGACTTGTGCAATTGGAAAACAGCGTCCGGCGTGAACATGAGCTTCTGTCCGCCGTAACCTGCAACTCGCAGGCGGTGCAGCAGCATCTCGCTCGTCTCCATCACATCGAGTGGGCGCAAAACGGTGCGGATGGCCATGCGCTGCTCAAGCGCGGGCACCGTGTTCAGCTTTGCCCGAAGCTCGTTTTGGCCGATCAAAATCAGGTTGACCAAGAATTGGTCGTTCAGTTGGCAGTTCAGCATGAGGCGGAGCTCCTCAAATGCCTGTGCTTGCTTAATGAGGTGGGCTTCATCCACCATCACGACCACGCGCTGGCCGCGGACGTGGTAGTCCAACAGGGCCTTATGTAGGTCTTGTACCAGCGCTTGCCGCGTTCGGGCCGTTGTCGGCACTTCCAGTTGCTGAAGAACTTCGATCAGCATCTGGTTGGGGGTCAGCACCGGGTTGACGATCAAGACGATTTTGCACTGGGCGGGCAAAAGCACCTCGATCAACTTGCGAGTGACGGTCGTTTTTCCAAGTCCGATGTCGCCGGTGAGCATGGCTGCACCCTTGTTTCGCGTCACCGCGTAATGCAACATGGACAAGGCGTCTTCGTGGCCACGACTCAAATAGAGAAATCGTGGATCCGGTGTCAGGCTGAATGCAGCTTCGTTTAGTCCCCAATAGGCTTCGTACATGCGAGATATGCTCCGTGCGGTCGCACCCAGTAGGACTATCGGGATATCCCCGCAAAAACCTCAGAGGGATTATCAGATCTTGTGGTCCCAACCCGCAATGACCGTGCGTGTTAAACTGCATGCCATGCGGCAGCAAAACTTCTCCAGGGAAGTGGCCCAGGTTTGCTCAATGTCTGGTGCCTTTCCTGAGAAATGGGGAGGTGCCTGCTGAGTCGCGAAAGGTCCATTCGACGGTTCAAACTGCGAGTAGCCAAGGGCTTTCGCCATTCTCTGCCAACCGTCGTTTGGATTCCGCCTTTCCGGAGGCTTTGGATTGGCCAGGCGGTGTCGCAATTCGGCGACGCCATGTACTACCTGGTGTTCCTGTACATGATCGAGCGCATTACACGCTCGCCTGAAATGACAGGCTACGCCGGAGCATTGATGCAACTGCCGTATCTGCTGCTCGGCTTTCACGCGGGCGTTGCGGCCGACCGCCTCGACCGACGCCGCGTGATGCTTTCCAGCGATGTTTTGAGCATCTTGGTGATGGGTGCCTTCTTCGTGCTGGTGATTCTCAATCCGTCCCCACCGAGCTGGACACTTCTCGTCACTGGCTTCCTACTTTCTTGTTTGGCGGCGTTCTTTGACCCTGCGCGGTCGGCTGCGATCCCAGCGCTCGTGCCTCCCGATAAGCTGATCGAGGCCAACGGGCTGGGGGCTACAACTAAGACCCTCATGCAGCTTATCGGTCCGATCGGGACCATCGTGCTGTTGCCACTGCTGGAAACAGCTGGCCCACGGCTGTTCTTCCCGCTCGCCATTGCGCTGAACCTGGCGACGTTTATCTACTCGGCGTGGTGCATCTATCGCTTGCCCGCCATCGATACGCATCGCACCGGCGAAGCCCCCCGAGAAAACCTGTTTAAGGAGTTTCTGCAGGGCATCCAGTTCGTGGCGAAGATCAAGATCCTAAGGATCGCGCTCTTCCTAACGGCGTTTATCAATCTAGTGGTCGCGCCCATCCTGTTGGGCTACATCAATGCCAACCGCCTCTGGTTCGCAGAGAGCGCTCGTACTTTTGCGGGGCTTCAAGCCGGATTCTTCCTTGGGATGGTGGTCAGCAGCCTCGTGGTGATGAAACTGAAGATCACCCACCCAGGGCGAAGCTATTGCTATGGGCTGATGCTCAATGGCGTGGCGGTCGGGTTGCTTTCACAAGCACAGAACTTCTGGGTGTTCTTCCTGCTTAACATCGTGAGCGGCGTCTCGATGCCGTTCACCGTGATTCCGCTCACGACGTATCTTCAGATCGTCGTGCCCGATAGCCTGCGCGGGCGGGTGAACAGCGCACTCAACATGATCACCAACCTGCTTTTGCCGATCGGTTGGGTCGGTGCGGGCTGGATTCTGAAGCGCTTTGGAGTCGAACGGATGTTCGTCGGCGTTGGCGCGGTGCTGGCCCTGGTCGGGATCGCCGGAATGCTCAGTACGACCTTCCGAAACGCAACAATGCCGCTGGAGGATAACCCCCAACGGCCTGCAGTTGAATAGATAGCGTTATTCGCTCGCTTCTTCGGCTTTCTTCTTGGGTGCGCGCTTCGGCTTTTCAGCAGCAGCAACGGCAACCTTTGGCGCGGCAGCCTTCTTCGGGGCCTTTGCACCGACCGGCTTATTCGCCTTGGCTTCCTTGATAAGTTCCTTGATACGCTCGGCCTTTTTTCGCCAGCGCTTTCGCATTTCCTTGTTTCGTACTCGCATACGGGTCACTCCAACTTCAGTGGAGCCGCTAGGATACCCGCTAACCCGGCAAGGGGCGTTCTGTCTTCGCAACCGGCCTTACCAGGATTGCCAAACCCAGCAACACCATGACTAGCGAAGTGAGCTGCGCAAACGAAATCGGGAGGCCCGCCATCCGCTCGCTGCTGGCCCCGATGCGCCAAAACTCATAAATGAAACGACTGATTCCGTAAACCCCGAGCATCGCTCCAAACATGAGTCCGGGCTTGCGGAACCGGTGCTCGAAAAGCGCCAACAAGAACACGCCGAGGGCCACCATAGCCGCATCGTATAGTTGGGCCGGCAGGTAGAGCCCCTGCAACCCGACGAACTCGACGCCTGGCGGAGACGTCGTGACCGCATGCCCATAGCAACAGCCATTGAAAAAGCACCCCAGCCTTCCGACGGAGTGCGCCAGCAGCACCGGCAGGCAAACCGTATCAAGGAACGCCCAAAGCGAGAACTTCTGCTTGCGTTGAAGAATCAGCAGCGCGATGAACCCGCCGATCAGTCCGCCGAAGCTAGTGAGCCCCTCGAACTTGAGCGAGAAAAGCTCGGAAGTGTTCTGAGAATAGTGCGACCAGTGCAACAAGATATAGGTGATCCGTGCGCCTAGAACGCCGCTGATGATCAACCAGAATGCCGAATCCTGAATCTGATCTTTGGTCAGGCCATACCGCGGCGCGCGCTGCGAAGCCCACGCGATTGCCGCGATGAACGAAATCACCAGCACCACTCCAAAAGTGCGGAGTGTGAAGTTGCCGATGGTGAAAAGCTCAGGGAACATGGATTTAACGGAGGGTGTTTTCGAGCAGCCAGCGCGCTATCTCAAGTTTGGATCGACGCCCGCTAAGGAGCGGCTCGCCTTCGGCTCGGATGAGCGTAACGGCGTTGCTATCGCTGCCAAACCCGATCCCGGGCTCGCTCACGTCGTTATGCACGATCGCATCAAGGTGTTTTCGGGCGAGTTTGTTCCGGGCTTCGGCCAGATCTGGGTCCGGCTCGGCGGCAAATCCGATGATCTTCGCGCCCGGTTCGGCCAGGCCTGCCAAGGCGGCGATGATATCGGGGTTCGGCACCAGCTCAAGGTGCTTTTCGCTCGCTTCGCGCCGCATTTTGCCAGCGGCACGTTCTTTTGGCCGGTAGTCCGCGACCGCCGCGACCCCCACAATCACATCCGCACCTGGTGCATGCACGCTCGCTACTTCCAGCATTTCCAGCGCGGTGGTCACTCGCTCCACCCTGGCACGCGCCGGGTAAGCCACGGAGACTGGCCCGGAGACAACGGTCACTTCGGCGCCCATCATCAGCGCCGCGCGAGCGACTGCCGCCCCCATCTTGCCGCTCGAATCGTTGCTGAGGAACCGCACGTCGTCCAGTGGCTCACGAGTCGGGCCGCTGGTGATGAGAACGCGCTTGCCCGCCAAAAGTTGAGAGCGCTGCATGGCTTCGAGCGCGGCGGCCAGGATTTCGGAATTGGTCGC
>JALHPH010000140.1 GCA_022842565.1 Fimbriimonadaceae bacterium | reverse complement strand
CCAACATCACTACGCGCTCGGTGAGGCCACGGTGATTCGGGAAACGCAGCTCGATGGCCGTGCTGAAAACGCGCAGGTTATCGCGCCGCTGTTGGGCTGCTTTGCGCGGCATGACGGCCAGCGCGTAGTAACCCAGGGCCGCCGATATCAGTGCCAGACCAGCCAGCACCACATAGACTTCGTTCATGAGCTGAGCACTCCCTGGTCGCGCAGAACGCCCCTAAAGGCTTCGACTACCTTCGGGTCAAACTGAGTGCCCGCGCAACGGTCCAGTTCCTCCATGGCTGCCTGCGGAGTGAGGTTTGGCCGGTACGAGCGCTTCTCGTTCAGCTCGCTACCACCCGCCATGGCGTCAAACGCGTCGCTCACGGCGATGATCTTGCTTTCAATGGGGATTTCGATATCCGAAAGCTGGTGCGGATACCCTCGACCGTCGGGCCGCTCGTGGTGATACAGAATCCACGGCGCGAGTTCTTGGAACCGGGGGCTGTCCAGAAGAATGCGAGACCCATACTCCGAGTGCTGTTTCACATGCTCGAACTCTTCTTCGGTGAGCCTCGCGGGCTTGTCCAAGATCGCTTCGTCAATGGCGATCTTACCAATATCGTGCAGCACGGCCGCTTCGCTGAGCCGCCGGGCACGCCGCCGCGGAATACCCAGCCTGAGCCCGACTTCCTCGGCAATTCGACCGACCCGTTCAAGATGCCCGTGAGTATAAGGGTGCGCTCGCTGCAGCATGATCGTCAGCGCGACCATGGTCTCGTGCGCCATGTCGTCATTAGCGTTCTGAGTCGTGACGATGTAGCGCAGAAGCTCCAATGGAATCAGCGCGAGCGCGACAGCTGGCACCCAACCACGCAAGCAAAGCAATGCAACGCAGACGGCAACAACGCCATACACCACCACCCCGATTCCTGCCGCCAGCAGCCCGCGCCGTAGCTCCATCAAGAAGCTCTTTGCGCCCAATAGCGAATTCAACCGGCTCACCAATAGCCCATTGATCGCCAAGTGGATGGAGACATAGGCCAAGACGGCAGCCATCCAGCCGAACGGCAACAATGCCACGTAGGCCAGAGCCGCTACTGACGACGAAGTCAGGCTGATAGGGATATTGAGGCGGGCCCAGAACCATGGCCTACGCGATTTCGATGCGCGCATTTGCCATAGCGAACCCGCGAACGTGACGCAGCATTCGGCCACCACCGCTGCCAACGGCCCGGCAAGTACCAAGATGCCCACCACGAATGGCAGCGAAAACACCAGCAAAACGCCTTCACGACGAAAATGGACAGGTCGGACCTCGGCCCAGATAGCAAGAGCAAGCAGAGCTAGGACCGCAAAAGCGGGCCAAGCCACATTGGGTGTCATCCATGCCACCGCAAACGTGCTCAAGCACGAGATCAGCCACAAAGATGCGGCTGCTCCGCCGAGTCGAAGCCGACGTCCTTCGGCAATCGTACTCACTGCCGGCAGTTTTACCCGTTATCGCGAAATTTTCTGCAGAGTCAGGTTGTTCTCGCCGTAAAACTGCATTTCTTCGGCGGCAGCATTGCCCGCGCGAAGAGTCAGTTTTGTCGAGCCTGTCGATTCAGCTTTCGCCCTTAGAGTGTGCAGGGTCTTCAGGTCCAGGTCAAACTCAAGCTTGCCCTTAAAGGTCAGTTGCAGCGAGGCAAAGGGCGTGTCCGCAATGCGTAAACCGTATTGCTGAAGGAAAAACGGCCAGATGTCGCTGTCTTGGCTCACTTCGCCCACGATGCGGTGCACCTTCTTTCCGTTCGACTCCACCACTCCTTGGTAGGTATAGCTATAGTCCAGCCGACGTACGCCCTGCTCGCCCGTAGTGCTCAGCTTTTGCGGCGTGTAACCTACAGTCTTCTTCCAAACAGAGCCTGGTTTAACTGGCTTAAATGAGAGCGGCGGCGCAAAGTCCATTGAGCTATCGAGCGAACCCGTCATGAGCGCAATGCGCATGAGATCGCCCACAAATTGACCAGCCAGCAAATCAGTGACCTTCTGGTCCTGCTCCTGGGTCATATAGCGCAGCATCTTGCCAGTGGCCTTGGGCTTTTCTTTGATTTCCTCAACGCCAAGAAGTTCATTGATCACGCTGATGCGGAGGTCAAGGCTGAATCCGCCACCCGGTTGCGCGGCCCGCACTTCGGGCTTGTCTGCAAACTCGCCATCGATCGAAATGGTCTTTGGACGACGATAGAGCACCTTCGCATTACCGTCTTGGTCCACGTCATTCACCTTCATGGTGTAGTCGTATTCCAGTCCGAAATCGCGAGGAAGGAACGTATTGAGACCCAGTTCGCGCTCCTCGACGGTGAGAAGCGACCGCACCGAGTAGTGCAGAGTCTCGCCCTTGGTGAACTTACGTTCCATCTGTACCGCCGGAGCGGTTGTGGTCGGAGCCCCTTGGGCTGCAATGAGTGCTACAAGCGTCAGCGCGTGCATAGTTGTTAGACGTCCGTTTCGTTATTTTGTAATCTGTTTTGCGATGACCATGCGTTGAATCTCGCTGCAGCCCTCGCCGATTTCCGTCAGCTTAGCATCACGCCAGAGTTTTTCGACCAGGTATTCGAATGTCATGCCCCGGCCGCCATGGATTTGGATCGCGCGGTTGGTCACCCGGTTGGCTACTTCACTCGCATAGAGCTTGGCAATCGAAGACTCCTTCACCACGTTCTGCTCCATATCATAGAGCGCGGCGCCCTTGTGAAGGAGCAAGCGGGCTGCTTCGATCTCTACTTCGTTGTCGGCGAGCATGTTTTGCACCGATTGCATGTCGCACAGCCGACGATTGAATTGCTCGCGCTGCTTGGAATATTCGATGGCCAGCTCGTGAGCCTTTTCGGCGATGCCAACGGCCATAGCCGCAATTCCCAACCGGCCACGGAACAAGAGCCCGGTGGCCTGCGCAAAGGTGCACGGCGTGTGCCAGCCCAGTGCGTTATCCATGTCGAACCGTACGGTATTGCTCGCGCGAACGCCAATAGTGTGAATACGCTCCCTGAATTTCCATCCCTCTTGGTTGGTCTCCATTAGGAAAGCCGACTTGCCGTCGGCGCTGATGGATGGGTCCACGTTCGCAATCGTAATGATGAGATCGGCTTGACCGCCGTTCGTGATGAACATCTTCTCACCATTCAGGTGGAAGAAGCCATCGCGGCCATCAACTGGCGTCGCTTGCGATTTCACCCTTCGGGCATCCGAACCGGCGTCCGGCTCGGTCAATCCCCAAGCCAGCTTTATATCGCCCTTGATGATCCCAGGGAGGTACTTCTCCTTTTGCTCAGGAGTGCCAAACTCGGCGATGTGCGCAACGCAGAGTGCGTTGATCGCGGCGATGTTCATGCTCAGCGCTGGGTCGCCCTTCGCCAGTTCGCGGCACGCTTCCACATAGGTGGTGCAGGAATATCCGCCACCGCCCAGTTCCTTCGGCAAGGTCATGCTCAGCAGGCCGACTGCGCCCAGCTTTGGCCAGATCTCTTTCGGAAAGGCGGTGGCATCTTCCCACGCGCGCGTATTGGGCAAAACTTCGGTGGCGACAAAGTCGCGCACGCGCGACAAAAACTGCTGCTCTTCAGGCTGAAAGGCTGGAAACATAGGGATTGCTCGTCATTGAGAGCCGCAAAGTGCGACCCGCCTATTCTACTCGCTGGGAGCCCTTTTCATCGATCCGGCTAGCAGTCAACGTATTATTGGAGCATAATGTATTGCTTGTCGAAACAAAAGCGACAGGTGATCGGGTTAGAACGTATATATATGTAGATTTTCTGCCAAGAATTGATACTGAGGTCTTGAAAGCTTATGATGTCACTCCTCCGGGAAATAGCTGAACCCTCGAAGCGACAGATCCTTATGGAACTTCGCTCGGGGCCGCGCAGCGTGTCTGAACTGGTGGATGCAACGAGCTTGAAACAGCCGAACGTGAGCAACCACCTTGCCAAATTGCGCAACCGCGGACTGGTGAAGGCAAGCAAGATCGGACGTCAGGTCTATTACTCGTTGGCCACCCCCGAAGTTGAGGCGGCGCTCATAGGATTTGACCGCGGCGAAGAAGAGGACTCGCAGTCGAATGCATCACTGGATGATCTTTCCAAGCAGTACGCGCGAGCGGCGATTGCTGGCAATGAAGCCGCCTGCACCAAGATCGTCGATCAGCTGATCCGGCAGTCGGTCCCCCTCGTTCGAATCTATCAGCAAGTCCTGGCTGAGGCCATGCGCTACGTTGGCAAGTGGTACGAAGTCGAGGCCATCGACGTCGGTCAGGAGCACTTGGCGAGCGCCATCACCGAGCGCATGATGGCTCGCGTGGTGCACTTTGCTCCGCCGACCCGTAACGCCGCCAAGACTGCGATCGTGGGTTGCGTCGCCGGAAACTACCATTCCTTGGGCGCACGCATGATCAGCGACTTCATGCGTCTTGCAGGTTGGAAGACCCTCTTCCTCGGGCCGAATGTCCCGAATGAGAGCTTCCTTTCCGCAATCAAAGAGCATCACCCGAGCCTCATTCTGATTTCAGTAGCCTTCGAGGGCGATGTGCCGACCATTCTCGGTCTGCTTGCTCAGCTACGTGAGTACCACCACGAGAATCCGGGCTACACGATTGGCGTCGGTGGAAGGATGGCCGAGATCATCCCAGAAGAATTTGTCCGCGCGGGTGCGGACTTTACAGCGCCCAATCTCATGGTGTTCAGCGAGGAGATATTGCCGCGCATCGAAGGCGGGGCGAATTTGCCGATTGGCGTGTTCACCAATCACAAAAAAGTGGACTGAGCTTACTCAGGCACTTCTTCGTCGGTCACCACTTCGGCCACCGCTTCTGGCTTCTCTTCCACTGCAATTGCGGCAACCTTGGCGCGGCTTCCGCGCTTCTTGCCACCGGTTGCGGCCAGATCAGTGCCGACCGATCCATCTTGGAACTCAGTTTTCAGCTTGACGCGGCGAGTGAGTTCGCCACCGCTGACGGTGTTCCAGTTGGTGCGATCAAGCGCCCATTGCCACAAGACATCGGTTGGGCCAAATTGAAACTCAACGCCCTCTTGGAGCGCGTCGCTTAGGCGGGTCTTCAGGTCCTCGCGGTCGCCCAGCATCGATTCGCCCTCTTCCAGATTGCTGCTCAGGCTAATCCGGACCTCCACAGGCTCTTCTTCGGCTGCCGCGGCCTTCGCTTTCTTGGTGTTCTCGACGGAAGTCTGAATCAGCGCAATCTCTTTGCTGAGGGCCTGGGCAAGGGCGCCGACTTCTTCTGGATAACGGAACGTTCGCTCATCGTAGTGGGCCACGGCATACTTTCCGCTTAGGATAAGGGCCACGGCCAATTGCGCTGCATCCGTGTGTTGAAGGTCG
>JALHPH010000139.1 GCA_022842565.1 Fimbriimonadaceae bacterium | reverse complement strand
TGCAGTAAATGCAAATGGTTGGTGTACTACTTGGATTAAAAAAGCATAGGAATTTGAGAATTGGTCGGGGTGGCAGGATTCGAACCTGCGGCCTTCTGGTCCCAAACCAGACGCGCTACCAAGCTGCGCCATGCCCCGAATGCACACGCATTATACCGCGACCCCCGCGAATGCGGGACAATCATGACCCCACACCGATGAAATTGGAGCGAACCTACGAATCTTCCCTCGCCGCTTTGGCCGCCCTTGCCCCGCGCGGCTGGCGGTTGGGGCTCGATCGCATGCAGGCGTTCGTGGTGCGCGCGGGGTTGCAGGACGCGCTGGGACGACCACCCGGGCCAAAGTACATCCAGGTGGCCGGCACAAATGGCAAAGGGACGACGACCGCGTTTTTGCAATCGCTGCTGGTCGCACAGGGCCACCACACCGGCGCGGGTTACAGTCCGTTCGTTTACGACCCCCGCGAACGGGTCCAAGTGGGTACCGAGCCTATCGCAAAAGAGGATTGGGCTCGCCGGACGTTCGAGCTTTTGGATAGGGCGGAGGGAATGGACGCCACTGAGCTGGGTGGACCGACCGAGTTTGAACTCAAAATCGCGCTCGGCCTGAAGACATGGCTCGAAGAGGGTTGCGATTGGGTGGCGCTGGAGGTGGGCCTCGGTGGACGGCTCGATGCGACGAGTGTGGTGCATCCCGAGTGCGGAGTGATCGTGAGCATCGGGCTCGACCACATGGCGATTCTTGGCGACACGCTCGAGCAGATCGCTGCCGAAAAAGCTGGCATCCTGAAGCCGGGGATGCCGTTGATTCTAGGCGAGATGGACGTGGCCCCCCGCGATGTGATCCGCGGCATCGCCGCGGAAAAGGGAAGCGAGGTTTGGGAATATGGCCAGGACATCCGCTGGGATGGCCATACGCTCGTGGTGCCTGGGCACAGTTTTGAGGACTTAAAGCCGACGCTACAGGGTGCTAAAGTTCGGCACAATCTGGCGCTCGCGGTGGCTGCGCTCGTGCGCTCAGGGGCAATGCGCGATCCCGAGAGGATCGCCGAGGGTATTGCGAAGGCGTGGCTTCCGGGCCGTTTCGAGCGCAGAACGGTGCATGGCGTCCCTATGATTCTGGATGGGGCGCACAATGAGCCTTCGGCGCAGGTGCTGGCGGCAAGCCTCCGCGAAGCGGGTTATCAGGGCCTTACGCTGCTGACGGGAATGCTGAACGGCCACGAGCCGAGGGAGTTCTACGCCCCGCTTTGGCCACTCATCAAGCGGGTGCATATCGCGCCGATCGACTTTTTTCGTGCGCGGCATGTGGACGAACTAGCGGCTGAACTCCATGAGGCGCTCGTGCACGCAGAAAGGGGGCCGCAGCGAATTGTCGCACACGCTCGCTTGGAACAGGCGCTCAATGCAGCCCTCGCGCACGGCGACCCCGTGCTGGTGACCGGCAGCTTCTACCTACTCGGCGATGTTGGGCAGGCGCTGGCTAACCTCTGACTGAGGCATCCACCACAACATCCCGAATCTCTGGCTTGGCGCGCAGGATCTTCTTGATCTGCTCCAAATACTCGTCGACGCTGCCCTCACCACCGCGCATCAGACCGATTTGGCCGCGTACATAGACCACGCCATGCATCACCCGGATATCGCAGCGCGAGATATCGAGGGGGCGTTTGGTGAATTCCTTGCGCGCCATGCGGGTTGCTTCTAGCTCTTTGGGATCGGCCATACGCGTTAGTCTACGCCAAAACCGATCGGCAGGCAAGAAAAATCCCCCTTGCCGTATGGGCGAGGGGGATTTTGAAGCAAGAACGCCTTAGTCCTTCTTGGCTTGCTCGGGAGCGCCGACCATCTGCTCCATCTCGGTAGCGATGGAGCCCTTCTTCGATTGAACGAAGGCACCCACCAGCAGGATGGCAGCGACGGCCGTCACGATGATGCGGATTTGGTCGTTGCCTGCGAAGATCACATAAGGAGCGATCAGCAGGGCCACCAGGTTCATCACCTTGATGAGCGGGTTCAGAGCCGGACCAGCGGTGTCCTTGAACGGGTCGCCGACGGTGTCGCAAACGACGCCAGCCTTGTGAGCTTCGGTCCCCTTGCCACCGTGCATACCGTCTTCGATGAGCTTCTTCGCGTTATCCCAAATGCCGCCGGAGTTGGCGAGCATCACGGCCAGCAGTTGGCCAGAGAGAATGGTTCCTGCGAGGAAGCCGCCAAGTGCCTGAGCACCGGCGAGGTTCACCTCGACTCCGTTGACCATGGTGGTCGGCTTGCCGATGGCGAGGCCGAAGACCACGAGCACTGGCAGTGCAATCGCCAGGATTCCAGGGCCTAGCAGCTCCTTTTGAGCGGCTCGGGTTACGATGGCCACACAAGCGCCGTAGTCGGGCTTGCTGGTTCCGAGCATGATGCCCGGATCGTTCTTGAACTGCTTTCGCACTTCACCAATCAGCTGGAACGCGGCGCGACCCACAGCATTGATGAGGAATGACGAGAACAGGTAAGGAGCAGCACCACCGATGAGCAACCCGATGAAGATCTCGGGCATTTCCAGCGGCATGCCCACCGTGGTGAGCTTGGCTGCTTCGATGTAGCTGTGGAACAGGGCGACGGCAGCGACGACGGCGGTGGCAATCGCAAAGCCCTTGGTCAGAGCCTTGGTGGTGTTGCCAGCAGCGTCGAGTCGTTGCACGGCGAGAGCCGCTTCGGGGTGAGTGTGCGCCGCACCGGACATCTCGAAGACGCCTTGTGCGTTGTCGCTGATCGGACCAAAGGTGTCCATCGCAAGGATGAAGCCTGTGGTCGCCAGCAGGCCAAGACCCACCAGCGCGATTCCATAGAAGCTCAGCAGCAGTCCACCGTAGACGGCAGGCGGGAAGATAAAGAGCGGGATCATGAGCGCGACACATATCGCGAGCACAGACATGACGCTCGATTCCTTGCCCAGCGCGAAGCCCTGGATGATCATAGGAGCGGGGCCAGCCGATGCCACGCCTGCAACCTCGCGGGTTGGGCGGCGGTGGGTGCTGACGTAGTAGTCGGTCATTCGCTCGAAGACGAACGCCATCAAAATACCGACCAAGATACAGGCTGCAAAGCGCCACCACTCGACGGTTTCGTGCTGAACGAAGACCACCGGAGCACTCTTGACCTCGGGTGCCGGAGCAGCCGGGTTTTGCATACGGGCGTCGTTCTGAGACTTCACGTTGGCCGCCGTGTCCTTGTAGAAGGTCACCGGCGTGAACGGTTGCAGTTCGTGCGGCGTGGCAAGAGTGCGGCCCGCTTGGCTCTTCAGATCAACACCGAGGGCGATGTCGCCATCCTTGTTGATCAGGAACTCGGTGTTGAACCGGTCAGCCAGCGTGAACTTGCTGTTCGGATTGCTGGTCGCAGCATCCTTGATGAGTTGCTCGACGCGAGTCTCGGTCACCGGGCCGAAGAACACAGAGAACTTTTGGCGGGTCGGCTTTTCGGGGCCAGCAGAGGGAACTTCCTGATCTACGTCAATCTTGACGATGACCAGCTTCTCTTTAGCCGCTTGCTTGTTGAACCGCGAATCGAAGCTGACGAACTCCTGCTGTGCAGCGGGGTTGGCGGGATCAGCATCCTTGACTGTGGCAAGCTTCGCCAGGCGAGGATCCTTCCAGTTGAGCGGAACAAAGCCCTCGAAAGAGGCCAGAGGCATCTCGGGGACCGATGGATCGTAAGTCAGGATACGTGGAAGGGTGCCGCGCTTAAAGTTGTCCTTGCTGCGTCCGCTACCTTCCACCATTTTCTTGACCGCGGCATTGGCCATCAGGTCTTCTGGCTGCAGGTCTCGGATTTTCAGCGTTTCAGGTTTGCGGAACTCGGCGAGTGCAAATTGCACGACTGCCAGATGGTCAGCCTTGTCGTAACCAGCGTCGTTGAGAAGCTTTGTTACCGCTGCGTTCTTGACGACCTCCTCGGCGCTTGCGCCGACCCAGGCTGGCTTGCCAGCCCCTCGCTCTCCGGCTGGAACGAGCTTAGCGGCTTCGTTTCGGATTGTTGTGATTTGGGTTCGCTTCTGCGGGAGCACCGCCTCGGCGATCTTCAGAATCTCAGAGCGCTCGGCTCGGAAGAACTTCTGGCTGTCCATCGGCGACGTCGTCTTGATCAACGGCGCAACGGACGGCATTCCCCCCATCATCACGTAGGCGACGACCATGGTCAGGACGCCGGCGATGATGGCGGAGAGGTTGAAGCCCTTTCCAATAGCCTTGAGCGGATCCATGCTCGTGTCGTCCGAGCCCTTCACTGACTGAATACCGATAATCGAAGCGATGACGCCAACACCACGCGCCATGAGCGCGAAGAGAACCAGCTTCATCCAAATTTCTACAGGGAAGATGGCCGCAGTGGCTGCGCCCAAAACGATGGCGGCCACCAGAGTGACTTCGTAAGATTCAAAAACATCAGCGGCCATACCGGCGCAGTCGCCCACGTTGTCGCCAACGTTGTCTGCGATCACGGCTGGGTTGCGTGGGTCGTCCTCAGGGATTCCTGCTTCGACCTTACCAACAAGGTCAGCGCCAACGTCAGCAGCCTTCGTATAAATGCCACCGCCTACGCGCATAAACAGAGCTGCAAGCGATCCACCGAAGCCAAAACCGACCAGGTACTTCATCGAATCGGCACCGCCGAGGAAGAAGATGACTGACGCACCGATGAGGCCGAGTCCGACCGTCATCATGCCTGCCACGCCACCGGCGCGGAACGCAACTTCCAGGGCGCGCTTATAGCTGGTGAGTGCAGCTGCAGCGGTGCGCATGTTGGCGGCCACGGCCATCAGCATGCCCACATAGCCTGCGATGTACGACGCTGCGACACCGGCCACGAAACAGACCGCGATGCCGATTGCAACGTTTGCACCGAACTTCGTGTAATACATTCCGGCGAGCAGCGCGCCAAGGATGACCACGAAAATGGTGATCATGTTGCGCTGTTGCTGGAGGTAAGCGAGGGCTCCGGCCTTAATGGCGGCGCCGACTTCTTGCATCTTCTCATCACCAGGCGACTCGGAGTACACCTTGTTATACAAGTAGATGCCGTAAAGCACGGCGATTAAGCCAAACACTAACGACGCGATAAGGAAAAGTCTGTCTGCCCCCTCAAATTTGAGGGCGACGTCTTCACCGCCAGCCGCGAAGGCGGCGCTTGCGCCTGTCATTGTAAGCGCAAGGGCTGCCGCGGCTCGACTTGAGCCAAAGGGTCTCCACATCATGATATTGCTCTGCTGTATTTCATAACGCGCGAACTACCAGAGCTCAACGCGCAACGTTCTACCCCGGCTTGGCCGGGAAATCCGCTTGGCGAAAGATACCTGATTACCCCGCTCCCGGGTT
>JALHPH010000138.1 GCA_022842565.1 Fimbriimonadaceae bacterium | reverse complement strand
TACGCCGAGGGATGCTTGAAGCTTTTCTCGGTCGAGCTTCACGCCGGATTTGGCGAGAAGGTCGGACATGGTGAGCGCGACAACCACCGGCTTTCCGAGCTGGGCGATTTGAGCGAAGAAGTAAAGGTTGCGCTCAAGGTTGGTGACGTCCACCACACAAATGAAAAGATCGGGGGCCTGTTGGCCAGCTTCGCCCTGAATCACTTGGGTGGCAATCACCTCGTCTTCCGACATAGGGATCAGCGAGTAGAGGCCAGGAACGTCGAACACTCGGTACGGCACGCCATCGAGCACGAACTCGCCTTCGTGCCTCTCGACCGTGACGCCTGCGTAGTTACCGGTCTTTTGCTGCGAACCAGTGAGAACGTTAAAAAGAGATGTTTTGCCCGCGTTGGGATTTCCGACTAGGGCAATCAGAGAGGTGGGGGTGGCCACTGATGCGGCCATCTACTCTGCGTGGACCTCGACGTCAATACTCTGCGTTTCGCTGCGGCGCAGGCAAAGGCGGCAATCGCGGAACTCAACCTCGACAGGATCGCCCAGAGGAGCCACTTTCAGGACACGGAACTCGGTTCCAGGGCACAGGCCCATTTCTTGCAATCGGATAGCGCACTCGTCCTCGCAGACGTAGCGGAACACGGTTCCCTTATCGCCTTTTTTGAGTTCCGAGAAGCGTCTTTTCACTGAACTTGATGGTACCCTCTGCCCGGCTCCCTTCTTATTGCTCTCTATGTCCAATCTCCTATCTCTTCCTACGTCATTCGGCGCAATGACAGTGCGTAATCCGCTGGTTCTTGCTCCAATGACGACTTACAGCAGTTATGACGATGGAACCATCCGAGAAGATGAGCTTCCTTTTTTGGAAAGTAGGGCGCGAGGCGGTTTTGGCACCGTGATGACCGCTGCCTGCTATGTTCATCAGACAGGTCACGCGTTCCAGGGGCAGTGGGCCTGCGACGACAACCGGCACCTCCCTTCCCTGCGCTCGGCGGCCGAGGCCATCCACCGTGGGGGTGCTAAGGCAGTGCTGCAGATTCATCATGGCGGCAGGCAATGTCCGGAAAAACTCTGCGGTCGGGTGCTTTCGGCTTCAAATGTACGTTCGGGGCACGCCACCGCGAGCGAGCCGAACCCGATGTCGCAGCAAGAGGTCGATGAGGTTGTTGCGGCATTTGGACAGGCGGCTCGGCGGGCCGAGCAAGCTGGCTTTGACGCTGTCGAGATTCACGGCGCGAACACATATTTGCTGCAGCAGTTTGTGAGTCCGCTCACCAATCTGCGGACGGACGGTTACGGCACGGATCGATTGCGATTTAGCCGCGAAGTCGTCGAATCCGTTTTTGCGAGCGTATCGGAGGGTTATCCGGTGGGCTACCGCTTCTCGCCGGAGGAGCCAGAGCCCGAAGGGCTGACTTGGGCGCATACCGAAGCACTCCTTGAGATGCTTTGCGGATACCCGCTGGCGTGGCTACACATTTCCTTGCGGCACTACGCGCAAGGCAGTATTCGGGGCGACTTCGACGATCCGGTCCTTGCGCGCGCCGTGCGGGTTATTGCAGGGCGGACGCCTTTGATTGGCGTGGGTTCGGTTCAGCGGGCATCGGATGCAGCGGCGGTGCGAGAGCTCGGCGCAGTGGGTGTGGCGGTTGGCAAGGCTGCATTGACCGACCCCGATTGGCCCCAAACCCTCGTGCAAGACCGCGAACCCCAGATTCTCTATCCGAAAGAAAACGGCGCGGAGCTTCTGACCCTGCCCAAGGGACTGCACGAGAAAATTCTGAGCGTCCCCGGCTGGGTTCCGATGGAAGACTAACGCACGGAGAAAAGGGTTGGGTCGTCCACTACGCCTTTTCGTGTGGTCGCCGTCCAGACCGAAGTGATCGACATGACATCTTTTTGTCCTGGTGGAACAACGCGCTCGCGTCGCTCGTACCGCTTCAGCTCGCCCTGCTGGCTAACGACCAGCCGGTAGGTCCCGACGGTTACACTTTCGCCGTGCGAGCGCCAGTTGCCGGTGACCACGTGGTCGCCAGCTTCAGTCGGCGCCTCCAGCTTAATCGTGGCCATCTGTTCGATGACGTAGCGGACGTGCGCTGGCTTACATACCATGATGTCGAGCACCGGGCTGCGGTCCACGAGCCCAGGGGTACTGATGGTGTAGACATCACTGACAGTAAGGGTGCGTTGCCGCTCGTAGACCAATTTGCTTCCTACGGTGGGCATGTTTCGGGGCGGTGTATAGCCCACGTTGGTACCGTCGGAGATGGCGAACGCCTCGGCCAGGGGGTTGGCCATCTTCTGCTGGAGGTAGAACTTTCCGGGGCGGTGGTACTGCAGAAAACTCTTGATCGTGGTGGACTTCGTTCCGAGGGTTTGAACCAGAGTGATATCGGCACTCAACTTCTCGGCACCTGCGTAGTATCGGTTCATCGTCGAAATCACCGACTGCGGAGTAGTGGCCGATTGGGAGACGATGACGGTGGCGAGAATGAGAGGGGTTATCATGCGCGTGCTTGCCAGGGAGTATCGGGTTGCCCGGCCAGGTGGTTGGCCGCCCGGGCGGCAGTAAAGAGCCAATCTGAAAGACGGTTTACAAAGCGGAGAGGTTCGACGCCTACGTGCGCCGACTCACTCATTGTCAGCAGAGCCCTTTCGGCGCGGCGGCAAAGGGTCCTCGCGGTGTGCAAATGCGCCGCGAGCGGTGCCCCGCCGGGCAGGATGAAGGTCCTCAGTTCGGGCAGATCAGCCGAGAGCGCGTCGATGCTCTTCTCCAGGCGGAGCGTATCTTGCTCGTTCACCGACACCTTATAGTAGGGTGAATCCACCGGAGTTGCGAGTTCCGCGCCGAGGTCAAAGAGCACGTTTTGCAGCCAGCTGAGCTCGGCGTCGAGCGAGGTTTCACGGGAATGAAGCCGGGCGATTCCCAGTGAGGCGTTCAACTCATCAAGGGTACCGAGAGCCTCAATGACGGGGTCGGTTTTTCGAACTCGGCCTCCTCCAAAGACACCGGTAGTGCCATCGTCGCCGCTGCGTGTGTAGATTCTCATGGCTTATCACGAAGCACTCGCCAGAAAAAGGCCGGGAGCTTCTTTACTTTCTCAAGTTTCTTGGGATTTTGGAGCGTGCGGTAGAGCCATTCCAGGTGGAGCTTTTGCCAAATGCGTGGGGCTCGGTGCAGTTTGCCACTCATCACGTCAAGCGTTCCGCCTACGCCCATGACCAGCGTCGCCTTGATGACGTCTCGCGTCTTCAGAATGAACTGCTCTTGGCGCGGCATGCCCATGGCGACGAAGAGGATGTCGGGCTGGGTGGCAGCGATCTCCTCGGCGACCAGCAGGTCATCGGACGCCGGGAAAAAGCCGTGCCGCGAACCAACGATTTGGCATCCTGGATACTTGAGCCTCATCTTTTCGGCGGCCATCTCGGCAACTCCGGGTGAACTGCCCAAAAAGAAAATGCGAAAACCCTGGTCGGCGCTAGCCGCAACGAGTCGCTCCGCGATCTCGACACCGCTCACCTTTCCTTTTTGATCGATGCCTTGCCGGCGTAGCGCCCAGAGCACGCCCGACCCATCAGCGGTGACCATCGCTGCTTCGTCCAGGACCCCTCGAAAAGCGGGATCAGCCAAGGCGAGCATCAGGCAATTTGCGTCGGCAGTGACGATGAATGTCCATTGGTAATTTTTCAGCCGGTTCTTGGCCAGGTCGAGAACCTGGTCAATTTCCATCGCTGAAACCGGAATACCTAGGACTTTTGCGGCCTTTAGAGGCTGTTCGTGAACTTTCACTGCCATGAAGCACTCCAATGATGCGAGAGGTCACCCGCACCGTAATGATGACAGATTCCAAAGCCAATCGAAAATCGAATTGCGTTTTGGTCAAGTTTGTGTTATGATGTGCTGCTAACGTCTTCTTAAAAAGACGAAGTAGGGCCCCTCGCCCTGATAAACCAAGGTTAATCCTGATGCGCAACAACAAGGCATTCACCCTCATCGAGCTGCTGGTGGTCATCGCGATCATCGCAATTTTGGCAGCTATCCTCTTCCCAGTTCTGTCGCAAGCCCGTGTGGCTGCCAAGAAAGCCGCTTCAATCAGCAATGCGAAGCAGCTTGGTCTGGCTAGCACCATGTACATCAGCGACAATGACGAGACCTATGCTCAAAGCGCCTACGCTTTGACCAACATCACTCTGGTTAGCGGCGTCGGCACCCCCGGCTCCGGCTCGCAGATTTACAGCGTGTACGACGCCATGCAACCCTACATCAAGAACACAGACTTGATGAAGTCGCCTGGAGATGCAACAGCCATCAACTGGCAAGTCGCTCTGGCTACTCGCAGCTGGGTCCGCCCAACCTCGAACCCGATCACGTTCGCCGGTTACTCGCCGAACTTCGCGGTTTTCGAAGATCCAGGCATCCCTCCGCAAGTTGGTTCCGCTGACCCTGTCCGCAGCGAGGGTTCGATCAGCTTCCCGTCTGAGACGGTGCTGTTCTACGAATC
Organism: Fimbriimonadaceae bacterium; assembly: GCA_022842565.1. Classification (GTDB taxonomy): domain Bacteria; phylum Armatimonadota; class Fimbriimonadia; order Fimbriimonadales; family Fimbriimonadaceae; genus JAFLBD01. Next base: position 864 of record JALHPH010000138.1, on the reverse strand, counting down.
GCAGTATGTTGCTAACGGCTCGCGGCCGAAGGCACCATCCGGAGAGAACGCTACCACCTACCTTGGTACCACCGGTACCTGGGCCAATACCGTCCCAGCCGCTATGCGACCGGTCATCGGCCTCTATGCGGACACCATGGTTGCCACCCGCAACATGAGCCGATACATGTTCCCAGGAGCTGACCGCTACGCTGGCCAAGTTGTTGTTGGATTCTCCGACACCAGCACCAAGACCATTCGATACAGCTCGCGCTTTGCCGCTGAGACTGAGAAGAATGGCATCGTGGAAGACATCCCGACCGTCAGCGGTCCGGCCTACTTCCCGCCCTACGACTTCAACGGTATCCCCGGTTCGGTCGCAGAGCCCCGCAACTAAGCCCCGCTTAGAAACGGACCAAGCCTCAGAGAATTCTTCTCTGGGGCTTCTTATTGCCCGCCGACCCTGAAGAATCCCCTCCCGTAGAGTTACAATAGAACTATCGCGATGCCATCCAAGATCCGTCTCATCGTCTTCCGCCAAGCAGGCGAGAACCAAAGCAGTCACTTCGATACTTTTGAAATCGCTTACCGCGAGAATTTGAATGTGATTTCTGCGCTGATGGAGGTCCGCAAGAACCCGGTGACCGTCGAGGGCAAGCACGTGGCCCCTCCGGTTTGGGATGCGGCGTGCTTAGAGGAGGTCTGCGGAAGCTGCACGATGAACGTGAATGGCGGCATTCGTCAGGCTTGTTCCGCACTGGTCGATGACGTCGGAGTTCAAAACGGCGATGTTCTGGAGCTCAAACTTGAGCCAATGAAGAAATTCCCGGTCGTTCGCGATCTGTCCGTCGATCGCTCCAAGATGTTCGAGAGATCGGAAGAGCG
>JALHPH010000137.1 GCA_022842565.1 Fimbriimonadaceae bacterium | reverse complement strand
GCCGGGCGTGCTTCCGATGCTGGTGGTGGCGGCGTTTGGTGGCATGGCGGTGCTGGCATGGGGCTCTCGCCTGCACAAAGCGGCCGCGGAAAACGCCTGAGGGGGCTTGCATCTGTTGCGGCGGCGGGGTATGATCCTTTGGCTCGCCTCCGCGTATCGCACGGGTACGCCTCAGCGAAGGAATTGAACCATGGCCAAGATTTGTCAAGTCAGCGGAAAGGTCCGAAACAACGCGAAGCACATTCGTCACCGTCACTCGGGGCAGTGGAAGTTTCGCGCTCCCAAGAAGAACCGAAGCCAAAATCCGAACCTTCAATCGGTGACGATTCAAACCCCCCACGGTAAAGTCCGAATGATTGTGGCTACCAGCGTCATGAAGTCTGCCGAGTTTTCCTCGGTGGTCAGCGGCCTGCGACCGATTCCAGCCGCTTGGCTGAAGAAGCCCTCTTACAACCTGTAAGGCACCCCGCGCTGGCCATGCGCACCACAAGCGAGCGATCTTTATAGAAGACCGCTCGCTTTTTTTTTCATTTTGGAGCTTCTTTAGATCTGTCGGGCTCTGAGCCATTTAGGTCTGAAATCCTGAGCACAATAGCGATACTTTCAGGAGGAATCTTCCGACTGTAGGCTACGGAGCTCAAAATGCTTAAAGAATTTCGAGAGTTTTTGTTCAAGGGCAATCTTATGGAGATTGCGGTCGCTTTCGTGACTGGCGCTGCCACCGCTGCCCTCATTGATTCATTCATCAAGAATGTTGTGACTCCTCCAATCGGGCTAGCCGGTGGTGCCAGTTTTGAGAATCTGTTCATGGTGCTCAAGGACGGCAAGGACCCTGGTCCCTATAACTCGTTGAAGGCTGCGAGTGACGCTGGAGCCGTTACACTGAACTGGGGTGCATTCGTTAATCAGGCCGTCACCTTTGCTATCCTGATGTTCGTTGTCTTCATGATTATCAAGGCGACTACGAAGTTTAAGAAGGAGCAACCTGCCGAACCAGCGGCTCCCACCACAAGCGAAATCCTGCTCACCGAAATCCGCGACGCGCTCAAGAGTCGAAGCTGACCATTATCAAACGGGAGACGCCTCTAGCTTGCTGAGCTGGGCGTCTCTGCTTGTTTCCTAATCCTTTTCAGGTGCTGCTTCGTCCTGAATGTGGGACACTTCGCCAAATGAACAGTTTCTTTGTCATCGACACCAATACCGGCGCCAAATACGGCCCAGCCGATATCGCAACGCTGAACCAGTGGATCACTGAGAATCGCCTTCAACCCACCACCATGCTGCAAGATGCCACTTCGGGGCAGCAGCTGATGGCGTCTCAGGTTCCTGGTCTGCTCTTTCCGATGAGCCAAGCGCCTTCCGCGCCGGTCGCCAGTGCTGGCCCTATCCAAGGTCCGATTCAGACGCCTGTGCAGCCGATGGGCCGCCCAATCGGATCGGAAGTGCCCTACGCCGGTCAGCAGCAATATGCGTATGCCGGCGGCGATGACGGCAGCAAGGACATCATGTGGGCGTATGTCAGCTCAGCCATCGGATTTCTGATCTGCCCAATCCTCCTCCCCATCATCTACGGAATCTTCCGCGCAGTGGAAGCCAAGAAGAAGGGGCACCGCGGGGGGCAAACAGCGGTCATCGTTTGTTCTGTCTTGCTGATCCTCCAGATCATTTACCTAGTTGCCAACATCGCTGCCGTAATGGCAATGCTCTCCGGTGGCGGCGCTCCACGCTAATCCTCGTGTAGCTGAATAAACTGGAACGGGTTCCCTTCGGTATCGCGGAAGTCTCGGAGGGAACCCCTGGGGGTTGTGTGGTCGCTGGCGGACACCCAACCCCCTTCGCTTTGAACTCTTGCCGTGATTTCGGCCAAGTTCTTGGTCCGGTAGCAGGGGACAACGCCGCCCCCCGGTTCGATCCCTTCGGTGACACGGTGCAAGCCAATCTGGACGCCCCCCAGTATGAAACTGGTCCAGTGCTCCGACTTGTATCCCGGAGTGATCCCGAGAACGCGAATGTAGAAAGCTCCAGCCCTCGTCATATCTCTCACCGGTATCAACACTGTATCAAGAGTTGCTTCCATCGGCCGAGATTACTCTCCCTGGCAGTGCTCTTCAACAATGGATTGCAAAAGAAAAGAGGTCTTTCCTTGGTGGAAAAACCTCTTTTCAAATTGGGTGCGGGGGTAGGATTTGAACCTACGACCTCCGGGTTATGAGCCCGACGAGCTACCAGGCTGCTCCACCCCGCGATAGCTCGTTGATTATACCTTAGGCCCGCCCGTTCTGCCTAGGCGACTGCACCCATTTGGGCTAAGTTGCAGTATTCTTTTCCGGCCACACATGCCTCAGCATAAGATCTTCTCAGAAGAGGAAGCTACCAACGTCCTCAAGCAGGCCGCTTTGCTCCACGAGCGCGCCAATTCGGGGGCCAGCGATTACGTGCCCGGCATCACGGCGGCAGAATTGGAGCGCATGGCCCGCGAGATGGGCATTCAGCCCGAGTTCCTGCGGCAAGCCATCGAAGAATCTACCAAAAGTGCCCCAGCCCCACGTCGCGGGTGGAAAACAGGAAAGGAATTCGATCATGTTTTCGACGGCTGCCTCAGTCCAGATCGCTACGATGTGATTTCAAGCACCGTGTCGGTGGGATTCAATAGTAACAACAACACGGGACTCCGGCAGATCGGTCGCAGCGTCCACGGGTCCGTGATGGCTGGACCAAGCATCTTGAAGCTGGAAGTGACCAATCGAGGCGGCCGCACGCGGCTGAAAGCAAGTTCTTCTCCGTTGCTCGGTTACATTCTTGGTGGAGAGCTCGCACTGTTCGGTTCGATCATCAGCCTCGTTTCCGTTGCTGATTCCGGGAACGTCCCGCGAGCAGTCGCAGGTTTAGTCGTCAGCCTCGCAGGTGGATTCGGACTTTTCAAGTTCTTTCAGAACTGGGGAAATCGCGCCGCGGAAGCGACCGTAGAAAAGCTCTGCACCGCCATAGAAGAGGAACTGGAGGATCAGGCCAAGGCCGAATCGGCCACCCAAGACACGGATGCCGGCTCGCCTGACTGAATCACCTCGCCCAGATCGTGTGATTCGGAGCGAATCGCGATCATCTCCAGCGTGTTCCCCTCTTTGATTTCCCACCCTGAGATCCCGATGCTGCGAGCGCCGACGGTGGTCGCCATCGACCAGATCATCTCCGGTGGCAGCGGCTCTCCGCGCAGGTGGCCGACCTCGTCGGCCGACCGCATTTCTGCAAACATGTCGATGGGGCCGCTGGAGGCAGGCGAGTCTAGCCCTAGCCCAATGATGCACCCGGCATCCCAAAGTCGCCGTATGGGGGCGTGGGGGCACTCCAATTGCTGATTCGAGCGCGGGCAGTGCGCGATGGCAACGCCATTTTCGGCGAGCATCACGATATCCTGGGATCGTAAGTCGCAGCAATGCACCCATTGGGCGCCGTCGTGAACCAACCCGATTTCGCGGAGGTATTCCACAACGGTGACTCCCACTTTTCGCACCCGAAAACCTGAGTTGCGATAGAGTTCGGCAATCGGCCCCTTGCCTAGCTTGAAGAACTCCGTTTCCAAGGGCGTTTCGGCCACGTGCATGCTGTAGACAGCGCCCTTGCTGAATGTGCGCAGCGTTTCGTCGTCCACGGTCCAGGGTGCGTGGGGCGTTTCACGAACATGGCTATGCACCGCCACCTGGTGTTGCTGTTTTCGTTTGGCCTCGACCACAATGCGCTTCATCTGCGGCGCAACTTGCTCGGCAAAGGTGATCAGCTCTTGATAGATGGTGCCGCGGAGCCCCACGGCCTCCATGGCTTCGGCGGCATACGGACGGTCGCTGTGCTCGGCAATGAGGGCGACGCCGGTCGCGCGATTTTCGCGCGCGGCGAGGTGGGTTGCCGTGCGTACCGCCTCCGGCGCCTCGGCGATTTTGGATTTGGTCAGCTCACGCAGCCACTGCCAATAGGGGAGGTTTGGTAGCGTCCCTTGCAGGCCCCGGTATTCCAGGTGCGAGTGCGCATTGCAAAACGCAGGGCTCAGCACGAAGGGGTCTGGCTTTTCGCGCGTCGCGCGGATGGAGACCACTCGCTGAGAACGCCCGGCGGGTTCAATTTCAACCTCAAGGCCACGCTCCAGCCGACCATTGAGAAAGACTCCGAGGGGTCGGAGTTTCACAAGTCGTTGGACCAGGCCGTCTGCAATTGATCGTAAGTAAGATTTTTCACGTGGAAGTCGCCAAAAAGAACGTTGTAACGATACCCGCGCCACTTCTCAAACCATTTGCCAGCCTGCTCGCCTCTTTCGATGCGACCGCTCGAGCCATGCCAGTGCCCAGCCCCATCCATCAGCACATTCGTCTCAGCGGGAAGCTTCACGCTGGTCGAGCTCGAGAACTTGAAGGCAATCTCGGTGCGGAAGAAATAGCTGCTGCCGTAGGTCGCGAACATCCTGGGAGCCGTGCGGAATTCCAGCCACGGGTGGTTATCGACCACGGCGCTGCCGCTGTCCGAGGGGCACTTCCAGATCTGCTTGCTCTTGGTGTAAGGAAAGAGCGCTTCGCTGATGAGCGGCATGGAGCTGATCTTCTGCTGGAAGTCGGGTTGCTCCGCCCAAATCTCGGGCCGAAACTTGTCCACCGCGTCCACCGCATATGGGAAGAGATCGTCATAGTCTCCCATGTAGAGGGTGATTCCGGCTCCGATTTGCCTCAGATTGCTGATACAGGTGGTCTGGTTTGCCGAGGCCCGCGCCCGGCTGAGGGCCGGGAAGATGAGTGCCGCCATGATGGCAATGATGGCAATAACCACCAGAAGCTCGATGAGCGTGAATGCAAGACGGCGTCGCATAACTAGTTAACGGTAACACACTGCCCGGGAATTCCAAAGACCTAGATGAACGTTGATGCAAGTGGTACCCTAGCAATTCCGCTTTTAGAGTTCTGCGTGCATCCTTGAAAAAGTTCTTCCTCTTCCTGTTTTATCTGGTTTTCTGCGGCGTCGTTTTGGTCGCAGGGGCCGCGGCTGGCTGGCTTCGCAGCAGCGATGTGCTTTCCGGACTGGTTGGGCAATCGCTCTGGAACATCCCGCCCAAAAAAGTCTTCAAGAACGAGAGCAGCATCACCCTGCTCATTCTTGGCTGCGACGAGACCCGTGATCCCCGCACCAAGCAGATTCTGAAGAAGAACGCGCGCAGCGACATGATGCTGCTGGCTCAGCTCGATTTTGATCGCAACACGATCACCGGACTTTCCATTCCGCGCGACCTGGAAGTCGATGTGCCTGGCCACGGCCCTCACAAGATCAACGCGTACCACGATTTGGGCGGTAAGGAACTCTCCGAGCTGGCCGTTGAGAGCATTATCCCGGTCAATGTCGATCGCGTGGTGGTCATCGATTATGATGCTTTCAAGTCGATG
>JALHPH010000136.1 GCA_022842565.1 Fimbriimonadaceae bacterium | reverse complement strand
GCGATAGCAATGACGGTTGGCGTTTTGCCAGTTCCACCGGTCGAAAGGTTCCCGACGACAACGACCGGACGGTGCGGCTCTTCCGGTTTCTTTAAGCCGAGCTTGTAGATCGCTTCATAGCCCCACCAACCGAGTGCGTACAGTGCGCTCAGCGGCAGCAGCGGCAAGTTTTGGAAACCAAAGTGCTGATGATAGTGATCCCAATTCAAGACGGTAAGTGTGGCGCTTTTTGGAGAGTTCCGGCTTCGCCGTGCGCTAGCCAGCAAGTAAAATGGCACCCATGACGCGCGCGGCGTTCACCACCCTCGGGTGCAAAGTGAACCAATACGAAACCCAGCGGATCCTTGAGAGTTTCGAGGAGGCCGGTTTCACCATTGTGCCTTTCGAGAGCGCTGCCGACGTATACGTGATCAACAGTTGCAGCGTGACCAGCGATGCCGAGCGCAAGAGCCGGTACACCATCCGGCGGGCGACGAGGCACAACCCGGACGCCAAGGTCGTGGTGACGGGGTGCGCTTCGCAGATGACCCTGAATCAGGGCGAACCGATGGAGGGCGCGGACCTTGTGGTTCCCAATCCCGCCAAACTGGAAACGCTGGGGTTTTTCCGACGGGAGTTCCCGGCGATGCTGCCGCAGGTGAATGCGCCGGTGGCGGCGAGCCTGCCGACGGGTCGCACCCGGGCGACCCTGAAAGTCCAAGACGGCTGCAACGTAATGTGCAGCTATTGCAGCATTCCGTCCACGCGCCCGGGCATGGTCAGTCGGCCCTGGCACGAGGTGCTTCGCGAGGCCCAGAAAATGGCCGAACGTGGCTACCACGAGGCGATCTTGACAGGCGTTCTCATTGGCGCGTATGGCCCCGATTCGGGCAGCGACGGGCCAGATTTTGATGGCTTGGTGACGCTACTCGCCGAGCAAAGCGGTCTCGCGCGGCTGCGGATCAGCAGCATTGAAATGCACCAGGTCTCCGAGAAGATCATTGAGCTGGCCAAGCGGGGAACCGTTGTCCCGCACTTCCACATCCCGCTGCAATCGGGCGATTCGGGCGTGCTGAAGGACATGAATCGGCGCTACAGCCAAGACGATTATTTGGCCCTGTGTGCCCGGCTCTATCGGGAGATCCCAGACCTTTCGATCACGACCGACATCATGGTCGGTTTCCCGACCGAGACCGACGAGCGGTTCGAGAGTAGCCTGGAAGTCTGCCGGCAAGCGCGGTACCTGTCGGCTCACGTTTTCACCTTTAGTCCGCGTTGGGGCACTGCCGCCGACCAATGGGGCGACCCGGTTTCGCCGCAAGAAAAGGCTGCGCGAAGGCAGAAGCTCATGGAGGCCACTCGGGCCACCGGAGCTGCTCACGAGCAGAGCTTCGTCGGTCGGACAATGCGGGTTTTGGTGGAAGGGAAGCTGACCCGAGACGGTCTGCTGACTGGGCTCACCGATAACTATCTTTCGGTGAGCTATTCGGGACCTGCGAGTCATTGCCGTACGCTTCAAAACGTCCGTCTTGAAGAGTTCCGGGACGGCGTCCTTTATGGTGAATGGGTCCCCAATCGGCCCGCCTTACGAGAGTTTCAATTGCGATGAACGAACACCCCACCCTTTTCACCCGCCTCATTCAAGGCGAAATTCCCGCGACGATTGTGCACGAGAACGAGCACTGCGTTGCCTTTCTGGACATCGAGCCGCAGGCTCCCACGCACGTGGTGATCTGCACGCGAGAGCCGATTCCAAAGCTGAGCGAATCGAGCTGGGGCGATGGCCACGAGCGGTTGCTTCAAACGGCAGTGGAGACAGCAGCCAAGCTCGGCGTGACCGACTTCCGCGTCGTCATCAACAACGGCGAAGGTGCGGGCCAATCGGTTCCACACCTCCATGCGCATCTCCTGGCGGGTCGGCCGCTTTCTTGGCCCCCGGGCTGATTCATTTGCTGAACTGCGGGCTGTAACTGGGCGATGCGAAGTTTCGGCCCGCTGGGCTGAGCGCGACTTCGTCGGTCCCGGTGCCATTGTTGCCGAAGATCATTCGGTCGGCACCCTCGCGCCGCACATAGATCACCCGATTGCCGTCCGAACTCCAACTGGGTTCGTAAACCTCGCCCTCGTAGATCGGCGCGACCGGTGCATCGGGCCGGAACGGGAACTCGGTTTTGAAGAGGCCCGAGGGTGTGAACTGCTCGTTCTTGAGAAGCCCGGCGACGATCAGAACTTCTTGGCCATTGGGCGAGATTTTCACGGCTCGGGTGTCTTGGCTGGCGTCCATCGTGGTCAAAAAGAAGCTGGGCTGGCTGTTGGCGTCGGTGGCGTCGAAGCTGAAAACCGCGTTTTGCCAGGGCACTTTCGCGCGATTATCCTCGATGAACTCTTCTGGGATCGCAGAGTTGTCAAGCCACTTGAAGCCCTGCACTGCGACGGCGACCTGACCGTTCACCGTTACGTCGAATTCGATTCGGTTGCCGGCCATGACTGGAAGGGGCGGCGGCAGTTGCTTGCGCCCGTTCGTTTCACGCATCGTTAGGTCTTGAACCACCAGAACCTCGCCCTCCTCGCGCGACATGGTGGCCACGATGATCGAGCGGTCGTTGGTCCAGAGAGCTTTCGTGAAGCTGGTTCCGAGTTGGCGATAGATGCCGGTGAACTGGTCCACATTGCCGTCCTCTTCGCCCACCACGGCTGAGCCGGACGGCGGCGGAAGAATTTGGGTGGTAGTTCCAGTCTTCGGGTCGAATTCTAGGACGATGCCGCTGCTGAGCATAAGGGCAGTTTGGTTCGCCTTCGGGTGATCCTGGAAACCCCAAATGGGTGTGGAGCGCGAGCGCCGGCCCACCGTACGTCTCTCCGCTTCTTCGTTGCCGGGTCGGTACCGATAGACGTGATAAACGTTCTCTTGTCGGTCGCTGGCGAAGAAAAGTCGCTGGCCATCGGGGCGCCAAACGGGCGGTCGGTCTCGGCTGGTGGCCCCTGGTTTGATCACTGTGACTTCTTTGTTCGGGCCGATGATGACGGCGCGAGCGCCGTCGTCGGTCAGTTCCAGCGCCGCAATCATCCCAGTGCTGTCACCGGGAAGCACGTCTGGGTCGTAACCGATTCCGCGCAGCCATTGGAAGCCCGCCACCACCACGGCCAGCAGCATCAGCCCGATGGCGAAACGAAGAAGCAACTTTTGGTTCATGAGTTCAGATTCTTTCTTAAATCAGGACATCGCCGGGGCGAAGTCGGTTCCCGTTGGCGTAATCGGCACCGGACATCGACTTCTGGCCCGCTGGCTGGATTGTGACCCACTCCAGCGCTCCCTCGGAGTGCGCCACGACGAGCTTGCCCTTCGATTCCATAACTGTTCCGGGGAAGCACGTGCCCTCGGCAAGCCGAGCAGCGCCGATCTTGACCGAACCGCGCGCTGTGTTTACCCATGCCCCCGGTGCGGGGGTAAACGCCTGATATCGCCGCATGCCAAGCGAGGCGGGCTCGTCAAACTTGATTTCTGCCTCGCTCTTTTCGATCTTGGGTGCATACGTTGCGGCTTCGTGATCTTGCGGTTGGCGGGGGTATTCACCGGCGGTGATCCTCGGCATCCACTCTGCCGCGATTTGGGCGGCCAGCGCCGCGAGCCGCGGTGTGAGCTCGCCGGCAGTTTCGGCAGGGTTGATCTCGATGGATTCCATGGCGATGATGTCACCCGAGTCCATGCCTCGATCCATCTGCATTAACGTGATGCCGGTATGAGTGTGGCCCTCCAGTAAGCACCGCTGGATGGGGGCCGCGCCGCGCAGCAACGGCAGCAGCGAACCGTGCAAATTGATGCCCCCGCGCCGAGCACTCTCCAGGAGCGAAACGGGGAGAATCTGGCCGTACGCCGCTACCGCCAGCGCGTCTAGATTCAGCTCTTTGATTCGGGCGATGAACTCGGGGTCGCGGGCTTTTTCCGGGGTTTCCACGGGCAGGCCAAGCTCCATCGCACGTGCTTTCACTTCGGAAGGGCGCAGCTTCATCCCGCGGCCGCTGGGCCGGTCGGGTTGGCTGACCACCAGCACGACCGAGTCGGCAAGTGCCTCCAGCGCAGGGACTGCGAAACCGGCGGTTCCGAAGTAGCCGAGTCTCATTCGGTCTCGCTGGCTTCGTCCGGATGCATCCAGTGGAGCGTTGCAGGGTCCACCTTGTCGATGAAGAGAACGCCGTCCAAGTGATCAATCTCGTGTTGAACGACTCGCGAGGGCAATCCCGCCATCTCGTATTCCATTAGTCGCCCGCGGGCATCATGGGCGCGCACCACGACCCGGTCGGCGCGCAAGACATCGCCATACAAACCCGGGATGCTCAAGCAGCCCTCTTGGCCGAGTTGGGTGCCCTCTGATTCAATTATTTCGGGATTCACCAATGCCAGCGGCCGTTCTTCGCCGGGATGAATGATGATGATTCGTTTCAGCTGCCCGAGCTGGGGGGCGGCCAAGCCGATGCCGCTCGCTCGCTGCATCTCCTTGCTCATCTGATCGATGAGCCGTTCCGTGAGTCGGTCGAACTTGGTCACCGGCTCGGCAACCTTGCGCAGAACCTCTGCGGGAATCTTGACGATAGGGCGCGAGGCGCTCACTTCATAAAGCGGCTTGAATTCATCGGGGACCACGACTTCCATAGTTCTTGTTTGTAATTATGGGCTTTTGCGCTTTATTGCGGTGTAATGCACCCGATCCGAAGCTGCGCGGGGCCGGTCGAGGGTGTAACTTTCAAAGCACTGAATCTGTTCGAAACCAGCATCCACAAGGGCCGCCCGCACTTCATCATCGGTGTGCGCGCGCTGCACATGAGTTTCGTGGAGCAACTCACCGTTCACCCAAAAGTCCATCTCGACTCGAATGATCCGCGTTGTTCGGTCATAGGCACCCTTCCAGTCGTACTGCACCTTCGTACGTTTCTTACGGTCTTGCTGGGTAAACATCTCTTCTTCGAATGCGGTTTCGGTGTTGAGATCAAAGACGAGTAGTCCGCCGGGCCGAATGTGCTTGCCGATCTGCTGGCAAGCCGCGCGAAGGCCCTCAAGCGAAGTGATGTAGTTGAGGCTATCAAAGAACGAATAGGCAGCGTCGAATGTCTTGCCGAGATCGACGGTGCAAGCGTCCGCCACGAAGTAATCAATGTGCGATTCTCGTTCGAGGGTCTTCTGGCGTGCCTTTTCGATCATCCCGCTGCTGAGATCGAATCCGCTGACTTCGTAACCCCGAAGCGCCATGATTTCGGCGACTGATCCAGTGCCGCAGGCCACATCAAGCAGGGTTTGGGGGGCTACTTCCTGGTGGACGATGAGGAGTTCCAAGTAGTCGGCCCAGGTTTCATAGGGCACCTGGGTCATCAGGTCGTCGTAATGGGGTGCGATGGGGCCGAAACTGCTCACGTGCGTTGGAGAATGCAATGATACACGTCCCAGTGTTTCTCTCGACCTAAGACATCGCGGC
>JALHPH010000135.1 GCA_022842565.1 Fimbriimonadaceae bacterium | reverse complement strand
TCAGGGTCGCCGCTTCTGTTAGGAACTGTCCCATCACATTGGCACGCTTCGCACCGAGCGCCTTGCGCAGGCCGATCTCTTTGGTCCGCTCGGTCACCGAGACTAGCATGATGTTCATGATGCCTATGCCACCGACCAGCAGACTGAGGGCAGCCACTGCCGCCAGCGCAACGCCCGCGAAACCGAGGATGCTGCTGAGGAACCCCAGCAGGTTCTGGCTACTATCCACACGGTAAAGTTGCCGGTTCTCACTTTTCAGCATGAGAGCTTCCCAGATGCGGTCCATGCCGGCGTTCACATCGGTGCCATCGCGCATCCAACAGAGGATGAAATCGGCGCGGTCCTCGCCCAGCAGCTTGCTGTTCATGGTGCTCAGCGGCAGTTGCATACCCTTGGCGTCGCGTTGCCCCAGAAACTCCTCCGGCTTCATGATGCCGATGACCTCCAGCGCGAGTCCCTCCACAACGACGGTTTTGCCGATCCCCTTCCCCTTCTCAAAGAGCGCGGTTTCGACCTCTTCAGTGATGAGAGTGACGTTGTTGCGGGTCGCGAAGTCGCCGGGAGAAAAGAAGCGTCCCCGCAGGAGGGGAGCCTGCTGTCGCTTGAATCGGTTCTCATCAACACCGCTCAAGCTGACCTCCTTAATCTCTTTCTCGCCCGATTTCACGGTGCGGCGACCACCCTCGCGCGCGGCGCTGGCGATCTCGATTTCGGGAACCCGGTCCATCAGATATTTCACATCATCAATCTTCAGGGCGCCGACGTTGCCCACCGATTCACCCTGGCCCCGCAGCGAGGGAGCGTAGGCCACCCACACCACATCGCTACCCAGTTTGGCCACTTCGGCCCGAATATAGGACTGGAAAGCGCTAAAGATGAGCACGATGAGCGAGACGCTCATGACGCCGATGATGACGCCCAGCATGGTCAGCATCGCTCGCAGCTTGTGCAAGCGAATCATGTTCAGCCCTATCAGAAAGGACTCGAAGATTCCCACCGCTTAGCGACCGCCTCCGCCATTGTTCGGACCAAAGCCTCGCCGCGACGGGCCGTCGAACTTGGGCCTCACCAGCTCTTGGCCCTCGTTTGCGCCCGAAACTATTTCGACCGAGGCGTTGGATTTTGCGCCGATAGTGACCTTTTGGCGACGCGGCTCGGTCTTCCCCTTTTCGGCGGGCAGGAGCAGAAAGTTGTTCGTACCTTCGGTGACAAGATAGTCGGCAGGCACGGTCAAAACCTTGTTTTTTCGGAGGGTTTCGACTGTCACCTTGGCGGTCATGCCGCTCTTTACGGCGCTGTCCTTGTCCTCAAGCTGCACTTCGATGGCAAACCTCACGACCGAATCGGCGGTGGCTGCCCCAGCGCCAGCGGCGACCTTGCTGGGCGCAATCTTGGTGACGCTGCCCAGGAATTCGCGACCGGGGATGGCGTCGATGAGCACCCTTGTGCGCATACCGAGCTTCAGCTTGGCCGCATCGATTTCGTTCATGTTCAGCCGGACCAGCATCTTGCTGCGATCCTCTAGCCGAACAACAGGGGTGCCGCTGCTGAAGCTACCGAGGCTGGCGACCAGCTCTCCCTCTTGGATGAGCTTCGCGGTGATGATGCCATCAATGGGTGCGCGAATGGCGGTCTCGCCGAGTTGGCGCACGGTGTCGCGGAGTTGGCTGGAGATTTGGTCGGCCGTGGCTTGCGATTGGGCGCGCGACGCGATGAGGGCGTCCACGTCTTTCAGCTGGGCGCGGGCGACGCGGATTGCGGCTTCGGCGCTCTCAAGTTCCTTGGCCTTCGTCGAATCTTGCACAATGCCCGTTCGGGCCCTGGTCAGTTCGGCCTCGGCCTGGCGGATGCGGTCATCGGCGGTGCGGAGTTCGGTCTGGTGTTGCTGCGCCAATCGGCCCATTCGTTGCTGCACGCTGCGCATGCGGCTCTCGGCGACGTCGACCTGAAGCTGCTGATTATCCACTTCGCGCTGCGCTACGAACTCCCGGGCAAGCAAATTTCGGAGTCGAGACAGTTCGAGCTTTGTGTTCTCCAAGCTGACTTTGGCTTGATCGAGCTCGGCTTGCAAAGCGGTGCGTTCGTTAGGATGGGTGCTAACGACGAGTTGCTGGCGCGTGGTGCGGGCCACATCCAGCGCAGCTTGGGCTCCCCGGATGGCGCTTTGGGTGAGCGTTGGCTGGACGCCAAGTTCTTTGCGAAGCTGCTCAACCCGGATGATGGATTGCCGCAACTGGGCAGCCAGCGTCTCGCGTCGCTGGGCGATTTCGATGGTGGTGCGGGCAATGCTTGCCTGGGCTCCACGCAGTTGGGCCCGGGTCTGCTCAACCTGGAATTCGGTCTCTTCCGGGTCAATTTCGGCGATGAGGTCGCCCTTGGTCACCAAGTCGCCCTCTTCCACCAAAATCCGTTTGATGCGGCCCGAGACGCGGCTTTTCACTTCCACGACTTTGGTAGCCTCCACCGCGCCGGTCTCAATGACTTCCACAACGACGTCACCACGCGAGACTTTCAGAAGGCTCTCAGTCTTGGACGGAGTGCGATTGAATGCCGAACACCCACTTAAACCCGCTACCGCAAGCGCCAACCAAACAACTTGAGAACATGTCCGAGAAATCATCACCGAATTTAATACGGTACGAAAGTTCCCTTCGATGGGACTTCCTAGGACCCGGTTCAGTTTTCCGGTCATGGCATCCACGGGCCGCCCGCTGGCTCGGGAACCGTCCAGTACTCGGGATGGACCAGATAAACCGTATTGCGCGAGGTCGCCCAGGCCCGCACGAAGTCGCGCAAAGGATAAGCGAGGCGTACATCGCGGCGGCCCGGGTCGTTGACCAGAATATTCCCTTGGTCATCGAACCCGACCGCGACGATGAGGTGGCCGTCGTTGGGCTCCCGCTCTGGTTTCCCCTTCAGCAGTCCATAAGCCACCGAGCATACGACCGGCACGCCGTGTCCCAGCCATTGTGCCAGATCGTCCAGGTTGCGTAGACGCGAAACGTAGCCACGCATGCCCGGCTGTTGGGCCGCAAAGGCTGTGTTGAACGGCCAATTGCCGTGACCGCCGTACTCCGGGTCGAAGACGCCCGCCTGAACGACCGGCACGTCATGGTCCAGCACAGGGCGCGAGAGGTCTTGGGCCCAATACGCCAGCACCATCGAAAGCGAAGTCGGTGAGCAGAGTACGCCACCGCCGGGGTAGTCGCCTTGGCAACGCTTGGGTACCGGCAAGGGCGAAAGAGCATCGGGGATTGCGTAGCTGGTCGCAGGGTCCCCATTCGTGAGGTTCAAATAGACCCGGTGGATTCTCGGTTGCCGACCATCGGGCCCCGATTGGGCGGTCACAATCAATGATAGATTCTCTGAGGGCTGCTTCAAAACCAGCGTATCGGTCAAGACTTTCCCGAGTTCTAGTTCTTGCGTCTTGATGCTCGTCCGGCCCTCCCCAGCGGACCACTTCCCCATCTGAAACTCTTGTCCTCCCACCCTCAGAGCAAACCGTACGTGTGAACCTGCTGGGGCATCGGCTTCCCATGAAACGACGACTTCATCGAATGGCCGGACCCCATCGAGTTCGACAAGCGGCCAAGACCCCGGACCCGCCGACGCGGGCGGAGTGACGGCAATGAGTTGGCTATCCATGGCTTGTGCAGCTGCCATCAGAAGCAGCGCAAAAAAGGAAACGAGGCATCGCTTCATGCTCACACAAGCATAGCCGAAGCAGAAACGGGTTGACAATCCGGCGAACCGGGGTACAATGCCCGATTGCCGCTCCCTTTGGGGATATGGCATTGAGCAAGCTGAGGCAAAGGGCCTGGGGGAGCGATCCCTCGCTACGTGCACCCGCTTACGACCGCACTGCGGTCAGGGTGGCCCACAAAACACGCAATTCAGCTTCGAACGAGAAGAGATATGGCAACCTATCGAGGACGAAAAACTGACATCTGCCGACGCGTCGGCTTTAACATTTGGGGCAAAGCAAAGTGCCCAAGCAACAAGCGTGCTTATCCGACCGGACAACACGGCCAACAGAACCGCGACAAGCGCACTAGCGAATACTCCGAGCAGTTGCTGGCCAAGCAGGTCATCCGCCGCTACTACAACATGCTGGAGAAGCAGTACCGCAACTGCTTTGACCGCGCCCAACGCATGCACGGCAACACCGGTTTGAACTTCCTGCGCCTGCTGGAAATGCGACTGAGCACCGTGGTTTGGCGCCTTGGCTATGCAAAGTCGATTTTCCAAGCCCGACAGATGGTGTCGCACTGCCACATCACTGTGAACGGCAAGATCGTGAACATCAGCAGCTACACCCTGAAGGTGGGCGATGTGGTCGCCGTTCGTGATCGCGACGTGAGCAAGAAGATGGCTCGCGCCAACGGCTACGAGGGCGCCGCAGTTCCTCCTTACCTGGATACCGACGTGGCGAACATGGCCGGAAAGGTGATCGCTCTTCCCGAGCGAGAGGACTTCCCCAAGTTCTTCAACGAGCAATCGGTCGTCGAATTCTACGCCCGCTAAAGAGCGGACTTCACAAGGTGCGCTCACCCAATTCGGGTGGGCGCTCCTTTGTTTTTTAGAACTCGCGAAACGGGTTACCCCGGTCCTTCATGGCTTCGATCCAGAGCCGTTCGTTCTCGGCATAGAGATCTGGTTCAAGGTCGATGCGGCCATAGCAGCATTCCTGCAAGCCCATTCGCACCGCCCAACCTGCGTCGCCAAAACTATAGTGCCACCACTCATCGCGGCAGTTGCTAAACCCCACGCCGAGCATCGCGTTCACCAGCAGCATCCGGTTCGCGTGAGCCTCGGGGCTGAGCCCGTAAGAGTAGGTGGGCGCAGCAGAAAAACGGGTGTAAGGGGACGAAACATTCACGGGCTCGCCCTGTTCGTCAAGTAGATAGACATCGACGGCGGCGCCGGTGCAGTGGCCGGGCGGGGCTTTCTCGTGCGGCGGCGCGACCCACCTGTTGACCTTCCGCCGAAGCTGCGTAAAGGTGAGGTGGGGGTGAACCTCGAGTGCGCACTTGGTCATGTAGTCGTAGATCCGTTCTTGCCGCTGAAACGGACGCCAAGCGTCAATGACGCCGAACTGGAAGCCAGCCGGGAGCGACTGGGCCGCTTTTCCGAGCATTTGGGCGACGCGTTCGCGAAGGTAGGGGATGACCTGGGGCCGGTGGATCACGACCCATGGGCAAACGACTCTGAGGTCGACCAACGGCTCGCCATTCTCGACTTCTCGAATGCGATTCAAAGCGCGGACCGGCTCAGGCCGGCCCGCGCTACGATCCCATCGGCTTCGTCGTTCAACCACCGAAAACGAAGATACCCAGGAGTAATGCGCCGAGGGCAATCAGTTCTTGTTGGCGGCGGTTGCCCCCGGGCAAAGGAACGTCTACACGATCGCCCGCTTGCAGCTTCACATCGCCCACAAATCCTTGCTGAATCTTGCTGAAATCGACGGTCCGCG
>JALHPH010000134.1 GCA_022842565.1 Fimbriimonadaceae bacterium | reverse complement strand
TGAAGTGAATTGGCGTAAACTAACGCCAGAGTGCGGAATCTGGAGCGGGTGGCGGGAATCGAACCCGCATAGCCAGCTTGGAAGGCTGGAGCTTTACCACTAAGCTACACCCGCGTAAGCGCCAAGTATACATGGTGGCGGCTCTCGTCGGCAACTTCTGACCACGCCACTCAGTCTGAAACACTAGAACACCATGATGCCTCACCATTCGGTCAAAGAAAACCTGGAGCACGTCCGAGGGCAAATCACGGCGATGGCCGATCACCTGTCCGAGATGATCATGGACTCGGTGGAAGGGGCGGTCACGAACGATCCGGTGCGGCTGAACGCGGTGATCGCGCGGGACCTGCAAGTCGACCAGCTCGAAAGCGAGGCCACCACCATCACGTTCAATACCATCGTTCTGCATGCGCCAGCGGGCAAGCAGGCACGCATGCTCGCGGCCGGACTCTTGGTGGTGAGCGAGCTGGAAAACGCTGCCAATGACGTGGTGAAGCTAGCCAAACGCGCCCGCAAAATCGGCACGCGCATGCCCGAGGAGCTTGGCCCCCCGCTCGGCGCACTTGCCGAAGGCGTGGTGCAAATGCTCCATCACACACTCGACCTGCTCGACAATTACAGTGAAGAGAAGTGCGTGGCGTTCATTGAATCCGATTCACTGATCGACCAGGGCTACAAGGCCGCTCGCAACCGCGTGATCCAAATGGCCGATGAGGGGCTAAAGTTCGACCGCGAGATGCTGAGGATGGTGGAGATGTTCCACGCGCTCGAGCACGTTGCGGACCATTTGGTTGAAATCGCGCGGCGCATACGGTTGCTGCACGTCAACAACGGCTGAAAACTGGAGCCCTCGACGAGAATCGAACCCGTGACCTCTTCTTTACCAAAGAAGTGCTCTGCCGCTGAGCTACGAGGGCATTGTTAACTTATCGGCCCATTCTCCGTGAAACCGGAGCCGCCGTCCCCATGCTCGGAAGACGCGTCTGAGCCGCACGATTATACACCAACCGCCGTCTGCAACGCGCCAAAACTCAAAATCCTGGTCCTGATTCCAGGGTCAAGTCGGGGCTTTCAAAGAGCAAATCGGTCTTGCCGCCGTTATCCAGGCGATCGCGCCCCAGGCTGTAAATTCGGAAAGTCCGCCCGGAAGCCGCATAGCCGAACGGCAGACCCGTGAACGGATCGATGCCCGTGCCAGGGGGAAGCATGCGCGGGGCGGCGGCGGCTTCTTTAGTCTGGGCTAGGAGTCGGCACCGCAGCACTAGCATTTGCGTCCGCGACTGGGTCAGGTCGCGCTTGGCCAAAACGGGCCGCATCGTCCGGAAAAAATGCTTGGCAAACCGCTTCCACGGTCGGTCTCCGCTGGGGATGGGCAGTTCGGATCGGCGCGCTGCTGGGGTTTTCAGCGCTTCCTCAATGGTCTTCAATTCGAACTCAACTTCGTCCCCGAGTCCCTTGAAAAACTCCGCTCGGGCGGGGCCGTCTTTTCCGCGCAGCCCGCGCAAGTAGTCGATGGCCGGGATCGATTCCCGACCCAGTCGCTCGCGCACGCCGTCCCATTTCTCGGCTCGGTAGCTATCCTGCAACCATTGCACGCTCGCGAGCATGCGCTCTTTCTCGTGCTTGGTCAGCTGAGGCATGGTCGCCAGCGGCTGCTCGAGCGTCGCTAGCGTGGTCGCCAGAGACCGTAAGAAAGTTGGCTCAAACTTCTCCAGCGCCGAGAGGACGCGTTCACGGTGTTCGTCGAGCAGGGTAAGGCCCAGGTCCACGTGAGTGGCCGATCCGCTGAGAAGCGCTCGCGAAAAACGTACTATCCCGCGAGACGATGACTGCACCCCGGAGACGTCGTCTTGCTCCAGTGCATCCTCCAGTTGCCAAATCAGCGACCGCCCAATAGCCCGCCAAGCAACCAGGTCGTCCTCGGCAGAAAGGGTCGCGTGAACCGGAATCGGTTCCTCAAGCGAAGCATCCGAGGCGCCCAGAACCTTGGCGACTGCAGGGGACCATGCTTTCATTGCCTTCGCCCGTTGGTCCGGGGTGAACGAGGGCTGCGAGAGAATCTCTCGGTCTTGCGCGAGAATCATGCGCGACGCCTGCAGCATCGGGTGATCGGAGCCAACCGTGGCATCCAGCTTCAGTGTTGACCAAGTCGGGAATTCGGGTGGCGGCGCAGATCGGCATGCGCAAAGGCCCACGCCCAGCGCGACCCAGCAACACGCGATCCATGCTCCTTTCAAGACCCTCCTGGCCATTTTGCGAGCGTACCTCGTGCTATCCTCACCGACGGAAGTTCGAGGCCATCACCACCATGAAAGGAGTCATTCTTGCCGCCGGAAAGGGATCGCGGCTTTTCCCGGTCACCCACCATATCCCCAAGCCACTTCTGCCGCTTGCCAATCGAATCACGCTATCCTACGCGTTCGATCAGCTCAAGACGATGGGGGTGCAGGACATCTGCGTCGTGGTCGGCGAGAATGAGGGCACCATGCGAACCGCTCTTGGCCATGGCGAGGCGTTCGGAGTGAACCTCTCTTACGCTCGCCAAACCGACCCGAAGGGGCTCGCACACGCAGTGGGGTTTGCCAAGGATTTTGTCGGCGAGGATTCCTTCGTGCTTTATCTTGGCGACGCGATCTATGACCAGGGTTTTGAGGCCTACGCCGAGCAGTTCCGGAACTCGGGTTGCGACAACCTGAACTTGGTGAAGGAAGTCGAAGACCCCCGGCGTTTCGGCGTCGCGAATGTGGAAGGCGACCGCATTGTCAAGCTGGTGGAAAAACCCCAGGAGCCGGAATCGAACCTGGCGATGGCTGGAATGTACATTTTCGGTCCGGCACTCTGGTCCGTTTTGCCCGACCTGCGACCGTCGGCTCGCGGCGAGTATGAAATCACTGATGCCATCCAGATGCTGGTCGATCGTGGCGGCAACGTGCAGGCCGGTGTCTATACGGGAAACTGGTTCGACACCGGCACTCTGGATTCCTTCATCGAGACCAGCGACTTCCTAACGGGCGGCGCGATCGTGCAGGGTGAGGGCGCTTCACTGCAGGGCACGGCGGGCCGACACGTGGTGCTCGGCGAAGGCGCGAGCGTAGAGTGCGCGGGCATTGAGGATTCGGTGGTGCTTCCTGGCGCCCGGGTCCGGGCCACCGGAACGATCCGGCACGCCGTCCTGGGCGGAACCATGGACGTGCAGGGCGATCTGCACAGCGTCGTCCGCTGGAACGACGAACTAGCCTAACGCACGGCCAAATCAAAAAAGAGCTTGCACCCCGAAGGGCGCAAGCTCTTTTTGGCAAAAGGAAAACCGTTTAGCTTCCGCTTTCGGTGGTTTCGGTGGTGGCTGCAGCGCCTTCGGCTGGCTTCTCGGTGGTGCCTTCAGCAGCAGCATCGCCACCGCCCGAGCAACCGGCAAGGAGCGCGGAACAGGCCGCCAGGACGACAAAAAACAGGGTGAATTTCTTCATAGCTTCCTCCAATCATTCGTAAAGACATATCTGAAGTCGGTTTCGTTGCAAAATTTCTTTAGCGTCAGTTAAGTCTTTGGTCCCGGGAGATGAACAACCCGGGTTGTAAACCTTCCAACAATTAGGATAGGCAGGACGTTCTGCACCCCCGATAAGTTGCGTTGTTTTTAAGAACAACTTGACAGCGGGGGGCCGGGGCGGTACAATGCCCTTCTGCGTCACGAGGGGGGTCCGTTCGGCCAACCGATAAGCGAACCCACAAGACGCCCCTGGGAGAACATGAGCTAGCAAAATGGTGAACAATCGAGGACTGGTTTCTGTCGTGGCATCCGCCGCGGGGCTGGTTTGGAGTCTTACAGCATTTGCCAAGGAGATTCGATTGTTCGGACATAGCTCATCGCTTCAAAGCTCCCTATTTCGTCGCTGGGTCGGGCAGATTGCGCCACATCGTGGCATGATGCTGCCCGCGCGGGTTTCCTCGAGTTTATCGAGTCTGGGAAAACACACTTGGCAACTATGATCCTCCTCACTATCGTTGGCGCAGCCGCGTTTGCAGCTTTCGCCCCTGTTTCGGCACCTACTCGCGTTCGTTCATCTTTGCTCGCACGTTTCAAGGGCCTTTTTTCCACTCCGAGTGCCACGGCCTCGGTTGCCTATGCCGAACCGAAGACAACTTCGGATGCCGGTTGGACCCTCATCCACTGTGAAGACCCCGCGGCTTTCCGCGAGTGGCTCGGTCACGAGGATGAAGAGGGGCTGCCGTACCGTCCGGGCGAGTACCCCTCGCTTGGTTCGCACCTCCTTATCGAGCTGTTCGATTGCGACGGCGATACCCTGAAGACTGAAACCTGCGTCGGCGACACCATGCGCTCGGCCGCGGTGGAGTCGAAGGCGACTGTCGTTGAGCAGTCGTTCCACGAATTCAAGCCCTACGGCGTGAGTGGCGCGGTCATCATTCAAGAGTCGCACTACACCATTCACACCTGGCCCGAGCACGGCTATGCAGCGATCGACTTG
This sequence comes from Fimbriimonadaceae bacterium, assembly GCA_022842565.1. Lineage (GTDB taxonomy): Bacteria > Armatimonadota > Fimbriimonadia > Fimbriimonadales > Fimbriimonadaceae > JAFLBD01. Next base: position 1,024 of record JALHPH010000134.1, on the reverse strand, counting down.
TTCTATTGCGGCGGCACCGTGCACGTGCAAAAGGCAGTCGATGTTCTCATCGAGCGATTCAAGCCAAAGCGCATGAAGTTCCTGGTTGTCCGACGCGGCAGCCAGCCTGAAGTCGAGGGCTAAACTCCCCGCTTCGCAAAACGCCCCCTGAAACGAATCAGGGGGCGTTTTTTACCGGGCTTTGCGAGCGATGATCATCATTTCGATCTCATCGAGCTTCAGTGGGCGCTCGCCCCATTCCCCGGCGGTCCCACCGTACACGGCATCCACTTCGAAACCAGCAAACCGCATGAGCGCGATCACCTCTGGCGGAATGAAGAGCCTCTCCTTCACGATCATCTGGATGGGCCCCTCAGGCAGGTCCATTTCATCCAAATGATGAAGAACCATGGTCGCTGGGTCAAAAGCGCCTTGCGTCACAGCCTCATCGGTCATTCGGCGGATCAGCGCATAGCCGTTCAGCGCCGTCAGGATAAACGGCGCCCCAACCACCAGCGAAGCCGAGATGTTTCGGAGAATTGCCAGATCGTGCGTGACTCCGTCTTCATCTTGATTGATGAGCCCAAAGCCGCCCTCGCACAGGCAAATGGCGGCCTCGAATGCACCTGGGCGTTGCCACTCGGTGAGGTTCGCCTCGACCCACTCTATCTCAAGGCCAGCCGCGTCGCCCTTTTCTTTGGCGACGCTCAGCATGGCGGGCGAAAGGTCCACACCGACCATGAACATGCCGCGCTTGGCCAGTTCCACCGAGTGCCGCCCTGTCCCGCAGCCGGCATCCAGAACGCGCATCGAGGGCTTCAGCCCCATTCGCTCCACCAGAAATTGCACCTCAACCTGGGTATTACGGGTGAAGGGGTTTTGGTCGTAGTGCGGCGCGTGCCTTTCAAAAAACTCATGCCAGGTGAGAGCTTGGGGTTCCATTGGATGCCACAACGGTACCAGAGGAACGGCGATGTGGCCCGCCGTGTTATCTCCTTCCAGTGATCCGCCGTCAAAAGTCCATCCTCGCCCTTACACTCGCGTT
>JALHPH010000133.1 GCA_022842565.1 Fimbriimonadaceae bacterium | reverse complement strand
CCTCAATGACCGTCAGATTTTCCCCTCTGAAGCGCACTTTCGTGCCTGCCGAGCGACTGCTAGCAAGCGGCACGATCTCCGAGATGGGAATCAAATCGCGCTCAAGTACGCGCAGGAACTCTTGACCAACGGCTCCAGTCACGCCGAGAATGGCAACCCGGTATTTCATCAACACCTTTAGGATACCAAGTCCGGTTTAGGTGGCAATGGCTGCTTCGAGCGAATCTTGTTCCGTTGACATATGATCGACGCAGGTAGCTATGGTGACGTCGCCAATGACGTTGACCACGGTGCGGCTCATATCGAGAATGCGGTCAATTCCGATGCAGAGGGCGATGGCGGCCGGTGGCACGCCGATTTGCCCGCAAATTGCCGCGATCATGGGCCAGGCACCCCCGGGTACTCCCGCCGTGCCGACGCCCGCCAGGATGCAGAGCCCAACGACTGTCAGCTGATCCGTGATGGAGAGCGACACCCCAAAAAGCTGCGCCAGAAACAAGACCGTGATGCCCTCGAAAAGCGCGGTGCCATTTTGGTTTGCGGTCGCTCCGCAGGTCAGGACGAACGAGGCGATGGGACGCCGGATTTTGAGGCGCTCCTCGGCATCGTGAAGCGCTGCCGGTAGGGTCGCGTTGCTGCTGCTGGTGGCAAACGCAGTCAACATGACGCGGCGCATTTGGCCGAAGAATTCGATCGGGTTTCGCTTGGCCACGAACTTCAGCGCGAGGCTATAAGTGACAACAAGCTGAATCAAGAGCACAACCAGAACCAAGCCTGCATAGCGCCCAAGCGCCGCAAAGAGCTCCGCCCCAAAGCTTGCCGCCGCAACAAACACAAGCCCAAAAACTCCGTAGGGCGCCAGCTTCATAGCGTACTCCACGAGCTTCAGGGTCACTTGGAATAACCCCTCAAGAAAAGCCTTCACCGGGATTGCACGTTCATGAGGGAGCGATGCCAGCGCGATGCCGAACATCACGGCAAAGAACATGAGCGGCAGCACGCCGCCGAGCTTTGGTTTGGCAGCTTCTTCAATCGGGTTCTCAGGGACAAAGCCGAGGATCGTTTCGCCGAAACCCTTCGACTCCTGCGCGCGCTCTACGTTCTTTTGGGCGGCTTCTTTGTCACCGTACTGGGTCATCAGCGCCTCGCGACGTTCAGGCGACAGGCCAACCCCGGGATTGACTATGTTCACCGCGCCGATGGCGAGCGCAACAGCAATTCCGGAAAAAAGGACCGTAAAGCCCAGCGAGCGTAAACCGACTTTCCCAATCAGGTTCGAGCCGCCTAGCTCACACACGCCCAATACGAGTGCGCTGAAAAGGAGCGGAATCACGACCATGAAGATCAGCCGCATGAACAGTTGGCCCACGGGCTGGGCGATCTGCTCGCTGAAGAACTTGACGCCGCTGTGATCGGCTCCCCAAACTATTTGAGCGATGATGCCGCAGAGCGCACCTGCGAGCATGCCGACTAGGACCTTGATATAGTCGGGAAACCGTCGCTTTTGCATCGCGACGGTTTACCCGACTTTCCTATCAGTCAGAACAACGGACTAGGATACGGGCACCGGGGGTTGCCCTCCTTGCTTCAGCAGATCGTGCCGCAACATCTGCCTCGCACGGAACAACCAGCTTTTGATGGTTCCTTCGGGGCGATTGAGTACAGTCGCGATCTCGCTTACTTCCATTTCGTCAAAATGTCGCATCTCAACGATTTGTCGATAGGTGCGCGGAAGGCGGCCAATGGCATCCCGCAGCAGCACTTGCTCCATATGGTCGGCGGCGTCGCTGTGGACGCAGCCATCGGACGCGAGTGCGTATTCGTGCGACTCGAGTGAGTCGCAGTTCCTACGCCGTCGCCGAATGGTATCGACGCAGCAGTTTGAGCAGATGCGTGCAAGCCAGGGCAGTACTGGTTGTCCGGCCCGAAAGCTTGTGAGGGCCCTGAGTGCCTTCAGCGCCGTGTCTTGCACGGCATCCTGTGCATCATCCCTGTTTCGAAGCATTCGCATAGCCAAAGAAACCAATGAATCGCGGTGGAGGTCCATCAGCAGCTCGAAAGCTACTTGCTCCCCCATTTGGGCGCGGTTCACCAAATGTGACTCCCAATCTGTCGTTCGGAAGGCTTTCAATATAAGTCTCCAAGATCAATGTACAAGTGAAATCCCCGGGACGGTTCGGGGTTGGGACTAATGAATCATCAGGTGAACACTGTTGTCTTTGTGTTAAGACGCCGATAAAATCCTCTATGAGGCTCCCTCAATGGGTCAAGGTGGTTTCGCTCACAGTGCCGTGGTGTGTGGTGGGCTGGCTGGGGATTCAAAGCCATCTTAGCGAAGACCCCTACGAAGCTCCCGTATACGGCAAGGCGCATTCCGAAGCCTTTGATGCTTATGTGATGCCAGTCATGGTGATTAACCAGACGATGGCAATCGAAGATGACGCCAACAGGATGAAGCAGCTACGGCGAGCATCGCAGGCGTGGGTGGAGGCAAGGAAGTCGGGAACGCTCGTCGATGTGCCCCGACACGGCTTAGATGATACGACGCGAAGCGGCGTCCGAAGCCAGATCGTCACTGCTGCGCGTCGCTCGGCCACCGAACTGATCGGCAATGCCGACCGAGCCTTGTTGAATGGGGAACCCGAACAAGCGACGAGCGATTTGGCGCTTGCCATTGAAATGCTGCAGTTCCAGAAATCCAACGACATTGCGGCGTTCCACGCGCAATCGAATATGGAACTTGCCGCATGGGAACGGATTCAGTTTCACCTGAGCGATCTGCAGCCCGAAGTACGTTCTCGGCTTCTGACACTCATGAGCCCACAGCTTGCCAGAACTCAATGGAAGACGGTCTGCGAATCGGAGCTGACAATGCTTCGAAACCGCCAGACCCGAGAGCAACAACTCCAGGCCCGGCAAGTCTATGAAGCAATTCTCGCGGGAAGCATGCAAAGCTCTCCGCCGGTTCGCCCGATTTCTTATAGGGGCCTCAGAGCAAACGAATTGACGGCGCTTTCGCTCATGCGATTTGCGGGCAAGAAACTTGCCGTGCGAGCCGAACTGGTGCCAGAAACCGGCTTAGTCGCGAAGTCGAACGTACGCTGACTTGACTTCTAAGCGCAGAAGATAACCCTCGAAGTTCACGTCAGCTCCAGGCTGGCTGGCATATTGCCACGCAAGCATCTTAGTCGGCTCGGTGACTTCCACGAAAACCGGCCGTTGGACACGGTTGGCGTAGTCGCGTGCAAATTGGATGACGCTTCCCTTCCCGCTCAGTGCGCCGGTTGCGGCTTGCGAGGGCAGTACCACCACAACGCTCTTTTGCGCTTGCAGTGAACGGACCTCGATGGCCGCTTGGTTGGCGCCTTCTCTTTGGATCGGGATTTCGACGCTTTGACCTTCAACAACCTTGAATTGCTTCAGTTGCTGACCCGAGTCCATGTCTTCGACACTGATCGTGTCAGCTTGGTAGCTCTTGATGCGGACGGTTGGTTGGCTATCGACGACGCTGAAGAGGAACGCGGGCTCGGATTGGCTGACGCCAATTCCTGTACCCGCTTCGGCCAAGCGCTGATTCCCGGAGGGGCGAACCAACGAGAGTCCGGTCGCAAGAATTGCGATGAGACCAAGACCGCCGAGCCACGCCATCCGGAGATTTCCGCCGAACCAGCTCTTCTTTACGAGCTTCTTTTCGTGAGCCACGCGGTCCACGCGTCGCATGATGGTCTCGTGGAGGTCAGCCGGAATGGCAACAGGCTGCTTGCCGAGCCATTCTAGGGACTCATAACCGGCGACAAAGCTGGCGTATTCATCGGCCACTGCGGGGCTGTTTTCCAGCAATTCTTCGAATTGCGGCCGCAGACCCTCAGGCAGAGTGCCCTCAAAATAGGCGCTGAAGTATTCGTTTGCTTTGTCGGGCTTCATACGGTTCTTTGGTTCTGACTCTACTGAAGTCTAAAGAGTTCCAGTTGCGACTGCAAAACTTCTCGAAGCGCCATGCGTGCACGGTTCATTCGGCTCTTGACGGTGCCCAAAGGAAGGTCCAAATTCTCAGCAATCTCTTCGTAAGAGAGGTTTTCGACGTGATACATCACGAGCATTGCGCGTTGGTATTCCGGCATTTTCGTGAGAGCTGACTGCATGAGCCTTTCGCGCTCACTCCGCTCCAGGTGCTCAGAGGGGCCGTCGCTGGTGTCTTCAAATTGTCGCTCATATTCGCCCCCGCCGTCGCCTTTGATGGTCGAATCCAGACTCACGGAAGGCCGAGAGCGCTCCTTCTTTTTGGCGTCCAGGTAGCAGTTGGTGATGATTCGATAAAGCCAAGTGCTGAACGCAGCCTGCCCTTTGAAATTGCCGAGCGCATTAAAAACACGGACGAACGCATCGGCCACGACATCGCTTGCCTCGTCAACGCTTCCGGTCAGGCGATAGGCGTATTGGTAGGCGCGCTGCTCGTGCTTGGAGACTAAGTCATTGAACGCAGTGTGGTCGCCCGATCGAGCGCGCTCGATCAGCATTAGGTCTTGGGACGCCGACTCACTCATGATCGTTTAGTTACCGAACCCGAACGGCCGCTCGGGTGTTGCCTGCCTGCTCGATCGCCCGCTGTTCTTCTTTGGTGAGCGTACGCATCGGCTTGCCGGCCTCCAACTGCTTTGCGTAGACGCGGCAATCTTCACGGCCATATAGGCTACTCAAAACGGTGCCGTTGCCATCTTCATCAAAAAACGCGAGGGAAAACGATTGCTGCCCACCAAGGTCTCGGAACGCATCATAGTGCACTACGCTGCTGAATCGCATGGCCGAGCGCATTTTACTTTCGGCGGTGTCCATTCGCTGCTCCAGCGCTTCCACACGGCCCTCCACACGAATGCGTTCCCCAATGTGATCGCGGAGCAGATGCTCAATGGACCGGCCCTCGGCACCCACCATCAGGCTCATCCACCGCTTTTGCAGCCGGCTCATCTTGACAATCAAAACGACGACCATGACGAGGAGCAAGGCGGTCGCCAATAATAAACCGAGAAGCAATTGGCCCAGCTGTGGTTGCTGCAGTCGACTCCAGAATTCCATGTCGTAGCGCTACAATCCTTCGGAGAGGAGCGCTAAAGTATAGCAAGTCCAGAACCATGAATGAAAATCAAGGCCCACCGCCGACCCAAAAACAGCCCGCCGGGCTGGCGATTGGCAGTATCTTGAGCCTGCTTTCATTGCTGGGGTTTGCTCTATTTGTTTACTTCAACTTCAAAACCATTGAAGTGACCGGCGATTCCATGTTGCCGACTTTCCAGACCAAGCAGCGCCTTCTAGCAACAAGCGCCTACTGGCTCGTGGGACCGATCAAGACTAACGACATCATTGTGGTGGAGGATGCCGAGAAGGGTACGGTCATCAAGCGCGTGCACGCCCTTGGCGGCGACCGTGTGGACTGGCTGAACATCCCCGAGGACTATGCTTTGGGCAGCGGTCCGTACAAGGTTCCCAGTAACCACGTGTACATCCTAGGCGACAATCGCGAGGTTTCCGAGGACTCACGCAAGTTCGGACCGATTCCCGAGGATCGAATTGTCGGCAAG
>JALHPH010000132.1 GCA_022842565.1 Fimbriimonadaceae bacterium | reverse complement strand
TCAGTACCGGCGGCGGTGCCAGCCTTGAATTCCTTGAGGGCAAAAAGCTCCCCGGAATTGAGGCGCTCCTCGATGCGTAAGTGATGCGCTTTTGCTTGCGGATCGACCTCGATTACGTGCCCTGGGACGAGCCGGATGCGCGCGAGTTTGGTCACGGCGAACCCGCCATGATCCTTCGCCTGCTAACACTGGCCCGAACGACTGGCGCGAAAATGCACTTTTTCGCCAGCGACCGCGTACTCCGCGCGTTTCCTCAGGCCGCCGAAGCTGCCCTAAGCGAGGGGCATCATGTCGACTGGTTCTGCAAGCACCCTGACCAAATGGTGAAACGCCTTCCTATTGCCCGTGCGGCGCTCGGCGAGCTGGGTTCCCCACTCAGGGGTTTTGCCCTGCGCAATGCCTGGCCCGAAGGCGAACCCGTACCACCAGAGGCAGCCGCGCTGCAGTTTGCAACCGGCCCTGTTTCGGGCGGCCCCCCGGGTCTGCCCTACTTTCCCGTCAACTACCGCCCCGAGCGCGAAGCCATCCGCTCGGGCCAATCGGTACGGGTTTGGTGCGATGCGGTGCGCCAAGTGATGCGCGAGCGCGCAAGCCTGCAGCAAGATGTCGTCATTGCATTGCGGCCACAAGTGCTCGCGAAAGCCGATCCTCAGCTACGCCTGGTGCGCGAGATCATGGAACTGGCCAAGGTCATCGGCCTTCAGCAACGGACCTTGATTGAGATGTTGGCCGAGATCCCAAAATAAAAGTGGCGAGCGCTTCATTGCGCTCGCCAGGAATATGATTGAAAGATAACAAGAACCGGCAACATCATACGGCAATTCAATCTTCCATGTTGCCCGCAAAATTACTGTTTCCGGTAAGAATGTGCCCGAATGCGGTCGGCACCCGCAGCGCCTCAAACTGGGCGATGGCAAATCGATCCGTCATGCCGCTCACGTAATCCACGGCCCCTTCGGCCCCGGTAAACCCCTCGGGCAGTCGCCCGGGCTGCACAAAGTATTCGAAAAGCTCCTGCACCAGCGCCTTCGCTTTCCTAATTTCGGGCAGCACCGTCGGGTAGCGGTAGTAAACGTGGGCGAACAGCCAATCCTTCAAATCATTCATTTGCTCCAGCACAACCGGGCTGAAGCTGAGGACGGGGCGGTCGAGCGAGTTTTGGACCAGGTCCGAAACCGCGCGCGTGATGCGCGCACCGTGGGTGGGCCCCAGCGCAAGCGCAGCGGCGGGCAACTCGCCAATGATGCCGCTTCGAAGGGCGTCATCGAGGTCGTGATTCATATATGCGATCCGGTCGCTCAGGCGAACCACAGAGGCTTCCAGGCTGCCACCCATCTCACCGTCGCCTTCGGTCAGGTCGCCCTCGCCCTTGCTGTGCCCCCCAATACCGGATTGGACTTCGTGAGTCAGGTTCAGCCCCTCGCGGTCCATTAGGATCCGCAATGAGTGGTCGAAGTGCCGGAATGCGGCCGGACCCACGCCGGTGCGCTCATGATGCTGCCTAACCGCCTCGTCCAGCGCCGCTTCACCGGCGTGACCAAAAGGAGGGTGGCCCACATCGTGGCCCAGCGCAATTGCCTCGATCAGATCCTCGTTGAGCCGCAGGGCCCGGCCCACTGTGCGGGCGATCTGGGCGACTTCAAGGGTGTGCGTGAGGCGGGTCCGAAAGTGGTCCCCTTCGGGCGCGATAAAAACTTGGGTTTTGTGTTTCAGCCGCCGAAAGGGCTTGCAGTGCAAGATGCGGTCTCGATCGCGCATGAAGCAGGTTCGAATGGGGTCCGGCGGCTCGGCCACTGGTCGTCCTGCTGAGTCTGCACTGAGGCACGCAAAGGGGCTGAGAGCCGTACGCTCACGCTCTTCAATGGATTCTCGCAGGGTTGGATGGCTCACCAAGTGTATGGACGCAGCCGAATCGACCTCTGTGTCACCATCATGGACAAGATGGCGTATCAGGCCCCCCGAGGAACTTATGACTTGTTGCCCGCGACGGCGGCCAAATGGCGCTCGGCCGAGAGCCGCTTTGTGGAGTGGGTCGAAAAGTTTGGCTACGGCGAAATCCGCACTCCGATGTTCGAGGATTCGGAGCTGTTCATTCGCAGCAGCGGAGAGGAGAGCGAGGTCGTTTCGAAGCAGATGTATCGCTTCAAGGACATGGGCGACCGCGACCTCTGCCTGAAGCCAGAAGGAACCGCCCCCGCGATCAGGGCCTACTTAGAGCACCAAATGGGCCAGACCGGCGACGTCACACGGCTTTGGTATTTCACTCACATCTTCCGCTATGAGCGACCGCAAAAGGGTCGCAACAGGCAGGCGCACCAGCTTGGGCTTGAGCTCATCGGTTCGCCTTCGCCAGAGGCCGACGCCGAGATCATCGAGATTACGATGGGTTTCTACCAACTGATGGGATTGCGAAGCGCGAAACTCAAGCTTAATTCGATCGGCCGCACTGCAACCCGCCAACTCTTCAAAGAGCAGTTGCTGAAGTTCGCCGAGCCGTACTTGGCCACGCTGGAATCCGAAGCCCGTGCCAAAGCGGAAAAGAACCCGATGCGGCTTCTTGACAGCAAGGACCCCGCCGCCATCGACCACTTCGTATCAGCGCCCAGCATCCAGGACGCTTTGGAACCAGAGTCGCGTGCCCACTTTGAACGCGTTCAAGAGCTTTTGCATGACGCGGGAGTCGCCTTCGAGGTCGATCCGCGCATCGTGCGCGGACTAGACTACTATTCCGACACGGTTTTCGAAGTCACCAGCGATGCGCTCGGGGCGCAAAGCTCCCTATGTGGCGGCGGTCGCTACGACGGCCTGGTGAAGCAACTTGGCGGCCCAGAGGTGCCCTGCGTCGGAGTCGGTTGTGGTGTGGAGCGTCTGCACTTGGTGCTAGAAGCCGAGGGCCTCGACCACGTGACGAGACCCAACCCGATCTTCTTGGTTGCAGCTACAGACTCGGCTCGGCAGCCGATTCGCGAACTCGCTCGCCGGCTGCGCCAGCAGGGCTGGGTGGTACTGTACGACCTGGATGGCGCCAACATGAAGCGCCAAATGAAGCTGGCCGACCGCGCCTCGAGCCGGTGGGCGCTGATCGTGGGCGATGATGAACTGCAGCAGCAGGCCGTGACCGCGCGCAACCTGGCCGATAGCCAGCAAACACTCGTCCCGATGGAGGGCCTTCCAGAATGGTTAACCAATCAGTTGGGCTAGTCCTCTTGCTGCTCAGCGTCGGGGTTTGCGCGCAGACCCCAGATGTCAGCATCGTCACCGACCTGCGAACGGTGATCAGTGAATCGGGGTTTAAGCCGCGCCTGCGTCTGGTGGACCCCCTCGCCCGGCATAGCACGCTCACGCTTCAAACCGTGCTTGAGAATGGAATTGTCGCGCGGGTTTCGCAGCGGTTCGCCCGCATTCCTAACGACCGCGCGGCCAGTCTTCTCGAAACCGCAACCCTAGAAGCCCCTGGGCTATGGCAGATCGGCCAGATTCAACTTCCCTTCGGTCGGCAAAACCTTGTGCGCGACTACGGTGCCGGTGGGCGGCTCACGACAGTGCTTCTGATTGACGCGCTACCCGTCGAGCTCGGCTGGGTGGATTCGGGCGATGAGCGGGTACAAGGAGTCGTCGTCAGGATCGGCTCCCGTATAGGCGTTAGCATCGCTTCAGGGGCGCACTTTGCCGCGACCGGAACCAGTTTGGCGATGCTGCGCGACCCGGAAACGGCTCCGGGCTTGGGTCGCGGGTATCGCAATATCCTTGGCGCGGACGCCAGCACGACTGTCGGCGGACTGACTTGGTCTGCCGAAGCGATCTCCCTGAGGCGTGGTCATACGACCATGGACGAGCGCGAGGATTACGTCGATCTGAGCGTGACGCGCGGCGACCCCAAGGACCTGGATTGGATCACAGTCGGCTATTCGCGAGGGCTATTGCAGCGGACCGACTCCTTCCGCATCGACTTCAGCAGCTCGATCCATCCCAAAGTTGCATTGACCGGGCTGGCGAAGTGGACTCAACGGAATCGAAACCTGGCAGCTGGCATCCGTGTAAGATTCTAGTGGTCATGGACGCACTGCTCTTCATCACACCGGTTTTCATCGGGGCCATCATCGGATTGGCCGCGGTAGCGGGTGCGATTGTGGCCGCGACATGGTGGCGAAAGCGGTTGGTGGCAGCGAATCCGATGGCCGTTCCGCATGCGAGCGAGCTCTCGCCCGAAGCAAGGCAGCTGCTAAGGCCATTTTTGAATTTCGAAGGCGAACTACGAAAGCTGCTTGAGCAGCATTCTGATCACGTGGCGATTCGCGTGATCGCCCAAGAAGCAATGAAAGAGGCGGGCGAACTGCAGCGCGCCGCCCTGCGGCTGATCCAGTCGCGAGAAGAAATCCGAAGACTCAAAAAGCCAGCAAGCGAAGCCAAGCTCGCACTTGAAAAACTCCAAGCCCAGTTGGACCAACGGCCGGACAGCGAGGCGCTTCAGACTGCGGTCAGTTCGCAGCGCGACCAGGTCGCCGAACTGGACCGGGTGCTTGAACGGCTGACGCCCATCGACGACCGGATTCGCGAGGCGCATGCTGCTCTTTCGGCGCTCAAGAGCCGCATTTCGGTTTCGGCAGCCGACATGAAAGCGGAGGGCATCGACGAAGAAGGACTACAATATATGGTGCAGGATATGAGGGCCCTTGAGAAGAGCTTTGACGAGACCGAATCCATGCTGAAGGAGCGCAACTGATGAGCGAATTTGATCGAGCCTATAACCTGCTGCGCGGCTACATCGGCCGTGAATGGGACCGACTCGCGGACATCGACCGCTCTGAGGCCGCCCAAGAGCTGGACGACTCTGTCCCGGTTCATCCCAAGTACACCCAGCCGGACGGGGCGACGGTGTACGAGAAGCCCGCACCGGCCATGGATGCGGAATTGGCGCGCCGCATATTAGGTGTCGAGCCATCAGCTAGCTACGAGGAGATTGAGAGGGCCTATGTGCGTCTTCAAAAGCGGTCCGATCCATCGCGTTTTGATCCGGCTAGTGTCGAGTTCCGGTGGGCGGTCGATATCAACCGCCGAATCCACAAAGCGTATTCGCTGCTCACCGAGGAGATGTCGGTGACAGAGAAACGATTTGGGTCGCTCGAGATTTAGTCGCCGAATTCGCCGAAATTAGAAGCAAGGATGGCAAAGTCAGCCGGCCCGACTTCCTCGTCACCATTGAGGTCTGCTTCGGCGTTGTAATTGGGATCGCCCAAGAACGAACCGAACGCGATGGAGAGGAGCGCGAAGTCTTCGGGTCCCACTTCGTTGTTATTGTTCACGTCGCCATTCAAAAGCGAGAAGGACAACCCCGACGCGCCACCGCGACCGATCACAACCGCAGCGCTCGACCGCTTCAGCCAGTGGGAGGCTTTCAGCTTGATGTCGTAAGTACCTCTCGCAGTCGTTTTGAAGGAGAAAGCACCACCCGTCGTTGGTCCAAACTGACCGGAATCAATCGCCACGCCCATTCCGTCAACCACTTCCCAGTCCACCAATCGCGCCGCGCCGGAATAGTTTTCCAGCGTCAACGTACCGGTGACCAATGCCGGTTGCTCGATTGCGAGGCCGTT
>JALHPH010000131.1 GCA_022842565.1 Fimbriimonadaceae bacterium | reverse complement strand
GCTCTTCCGATCTCATCATAAGTGAAGCGGCTTTCATTTCGATTGAGCCCATCCGTCTTCTTATCGAGTTTGTGGAACGATGTGTAGTCGTATGTGGTGACGTGGTTCTGAGGATTGGTGACCGTGCGCAGCTCGTTTGCTGTGCTATAGGTGAACAACCATGTTTGGTTCAGCGGGTTGGTTGAGCTCAGGCGATTGCCGCGGGAGTCATACGTGTATGTCCAAACCTTCTGAGCACGATCCGTGAGTTGCGTTACATCACGATTGGCGTTGTAAACAAAGCCCGTTGAAAAACCGCCTTGGTCCACAGTCGATGACATGAGACCATTCGCGTAGTGGTCGGCCCGAGTCGTGTTATTCGGAAAAGTGATGACTGTGTGCGAAGGGTGGTACGTGTAAGTGGTTGTGTGATTGAGCGGTGTCTTAAAGCTGGTCATTTTGCCAGCGCCGTCATAGGTCCAGGTCCAATTTTTTCCGCGCAAGTCGATCTCCGACGTAATGTCGTCGTTCGCGTTGTAACCAAAGGTTCGCGAGTGGCTGACCCCGTTCAGCAGCGGATAAGTCACCGTCGTCAAGCGACCCGAAGTGTCATAACCAAAAGTCCAGCTTCGGCTTAGTGGATCGGTGACCGAGGAGACGCGGTTTTCTGCGTTATAAGCAAAGACCAGTTGCCGGCCATCTGGGGTGCTCGCAGAGGTAACAAGGTTGCTCGCGTTGCGCTGGATCTGCACCGTGTTTTGCGACGTGTCTTTTATCCCGACTAAGTGCCCAGCCGAGTTAAACTCGTACCGGAACTGATTCTTCAGGGTCATCGTCCACGTTTGGTTCGCGTTCCGGACCAAGGTGCTATGCCATCCCGAAGGGGGCGTGAAGACGCCGTTCGCCTCGGCATAGGGAACGGTCAGCCCGTCGGGCATGCGCAGAATCGCCGAGCTGCCAGGGGTGTGGGTCAAGAAGATGTCGTAGGAGTGCGACCAGTTCTTGCCCATCGAGCCGTTGTATGTGCCAACGCTGCCGTGAGTAAGAGTGAACGCAACGGCCGAGTCACCCCGACCGGGCCATGCAACGATGGGAAGGACCGTCAGCTTGTTGCCGGTGTGGGTATTGGTGTGTCCACCGAGTCCGTTGGAGCCACCCATTCCTGGGCCGCCGCCAGGAGGATCGCCGGGTCCACCACCAGGGCCGTCACCCTCACCCGGACCGATATCGCCACCGCTCCCGCCGTTCTGCTGCGCAACCAGCATCGGCATCAGGTAGCTATCGATGCTGGCCGAGGCCTCGCCCCGATCCATCGCTTGCTCGAGCGCGAGCTCAGCCTGGTGCCGCACCAGATCTCGCTGCAGCTTTGGCGACCACCAGTAAGACCTCTGGAGGTTTCGGCCAGGGTTTTCGCCGCGATAAACCGGGGTCGGCTTATCCGAAAATGCCGGGGCTTGAAGCCGCCAAAGCGAACCTGCAGCTTGTGAGGCGGCATCCGCAAGCGCCACCACACCCTGCGCGGTCGACCCGAGCAGCATCGTGAAAACGAGCAGCATCGCCGTGAGGCGAAAAACGATTGATTGAGTCACCTGTGTCATTGGGCACTTTCCGTCGAGGGAGCTTCCCCTTAGGACGCACTATAACACGCAACAACTCGTTTTCAAGTGTCGGAAACAGTTTTTATAATGATGTTTAACACTTTTGACGCTATAAGTTTCGAAAATTAAATGTTGCTCGGGAAAATGCCCACCTCAAGCCGTCGGATCAAGCGGATTGGGCTGGCCTGTCCAGGTGATCGCGCGGACCTCGGCGGCACCAGCAGCGGCCAGTGCCGCCGCGCAATGCACCAGCGTACTGCCAGTTGTACAAACGTCATCAATCAAACACACACGCCTAGCTCGCACGTCACGCGCCACAAATGCGTCTTGTAGATTATCATAACGCTTCGTACGCTCCAAGCCGGCCTGGGCGGCGGTCCGCCTGACCCGCCGGAGCAAATCCAGCCGAACCCGATCCTCTTCGAGCCGCTCGCAAAGCAGCACCGATTGATTGAATCCCCGTTCAAACTCGCGAGTCCAGTGGATCGGCACCGGGACAAACACAAAATCGGCCGGCAAAGCCAAAGCGGCGAGTGCCTCGGCGATATCGCGAGCCATGGGCTCGCCCAGACCTGTCACTCGCTCATACTTCAGTCGCTGAACAGCCTGCGCAGACCGACCACCATAGCGCCAGACATGCGCCACTTCCAGCGAACGCGCATCACGTACCAAGCGATGCCAAACCGGCTCCAGCCGCTCAAACACGCCGTGACAGTCGCGGCAAATGACTAACTCGCCTAATAGCCCGCAAAGAGCGCATCGGCGGGGATACAGGCCATCTAGCACCGCCACCGAGATCCGCGCCCACCACCGCATCCACCCATCTTGCACTCAGCGCACACCCAAAAACAAGAAGCCCCCGCTCAAAGCTGAGCGAGGGTCCTGAAGTGAAGTTTCCTTATTGAACCAGCGAGCCTTAAGCCTCGCCGCCGCCACCGAAGACCGGATCCTGCGGAATCAATCCGAGTCGGTTCGCCATACGGAGAGCCTGTACCCGATTGTTCACTTGGAGCTTATCATAGATATTCGCCAAGTGGAAATCCACCGTGCGCTTCGAAACCACAAGCTTCTCAGCCGCTTCTTTACTCGAGTGTCCCTGTGCGATCAGGCTCAGAACCTTGACCTCGGTGGGCGTCAAGCGCACCCCCCGCGGAGACATTTCATTTCGTGCAGAACTAGGCATTGCCATTCATCCAACCCCTAACAGTTATCGTTGTTGCCGCCACTGCTCCTATTCCATGGCCGACCAAAGTTTTGAGATGGATTTCAGATTTTTTTCAAACCCGCATGTCATGTACCGTTTGTGGCCGAAAGGGGACCGGATGTTCCCGCTCGCAAGTTTTTTTGTTAACTTTCGCACACCTATGCCTCCTATCGGCTCTTTGCCCGTCGTCTCCTGGTGCCTAGCACCCAACCATCAAAATACCCGTATCCTTAACATAATGGGGGAATGCAGCCAAATGGAATGAATTCTCTGGCGGGTGTCTCCGATGCCCTTCGCCGCCACAAAGGCCGGAGCCCCGCTACATTCCCACCTCTCAGGCGGCCCAGGCAGTATCCTCAAAGGATGGCATCATCCCTTGAAGCGCTCCGCGCGTGGATCGCTGATCGCGAAGCTATGATGGTTGAAGACCTTCAGACCCTTCTACGCATTCCAACCATCCAATCGTCCCCGCAACCGAACGCGCCGTTCGGACCCGAGAACAGAGTCGCGCTCGATTGGGCGCTGGCCAAGTCAGCCGAGTGGGGGATGAAGACCCGCGATTTGGAGGGGTATTGCGGCTGGGCCGAATTTGGATCGGGCGACCGAATGATCGCCATCATGGGCCACCTCGACGTGGTTCCCGTCGGTCCGGGCTGGAAGTACGACCCGTTCAGCGCGACCATCGACGGCGACTACCTCTATTCGCGTGGTGCCATCGACGATAAAGGCCCGACCGTCGCCGCGTTCTTCGCCGCCAAAGCGCTGATGGAGACCCTGCCCGATCTCGGTATCCGCATCCGCATGATCTTTGGATGCAACGAAGAATCTGGCTTCAAGTGCATCGAGCGGTACATGGAGACCGAGGAAGTGCCGTGGCTGGGCTTCGCCCCCGATGCCGGTTGGCCCCTCTATCATGCCGAAAAGGGTATCGCCAACCTGCGCCTCACCGTCACCCCCGAAACAACCGGCATGACGCCGGTTTCGCTGGTCGGCGGGCAACGAACCAATATCGTCATCGACCACGCCGTCGGCGTCGTAAAAGTGGCCGCCACGGTCCGGGCTGAAGTCGAAGACAAACTCGCTAAAACCTGGGACAAGAACCTTAGCTATTCCTGGAATGGCGATGAACTCCATGTGACCGCCGCAGGCAAGGCCGCACACGGAAGCTGGCCCCACGGCGGTGACAACGCCGCCACCCGAATCCTGCGCTTCTGGATGGAGATCGCGCCTACGGTCGATAAGCTCTGGTACGAAGTCCTCTTCGAAACCGCGCACATCAGTGGCGATGGCCTAGGCATCAATGGCCGGGATGAGTATTCCGAACTGACCAGCAATCTGGGAATCTGCACAACCGACGGCAAATTCGAGATGACCTTCAACATCCGTTACCCGGTCACTTGGAAAGCGCAGCAACTCATCGACCGAGCCACCGCAGCGCTTGACCGCAGCATGCCCGAGTCGAGCATCGTCCTGGTCGATGACAGCGAGCCGCTCTTCTTCCCGCTCGACCATCCGCTCGTGAAAACCGTGGTGGATGTGTACACCGAGGAAACCGGCGAGGCGCGCCAACCCGGTGTCATGGGCGGTGGCACCTATGCGCGCGCCGTTCCGAACTGCGTGGCCATCGGCACCGGCTGGGCCGGCGATGGTGAAGCCCACCAGACCGACGAACGCGTGAAAGTCGCCCACATCGCCAAGATGGCGCGGATTTACGCTCACATCCTCTACCGGCTCAGCCAGCTGCCCGCGAACTAAGAAGTCTTGAGATCGACCTTCAGGTCGGTCGAAAGCTTGCGCTCGGAGGGCTGCCCCGAAGCCAAAGGCTCAACTTTGCTTTTGGCTTCGGCCTTGATGGTGTAGGAGCGAAAGACCTGCTTGACGCGGTCAAACACCGCCAGGCCCTTGCCCTCCACCGTGGTGGTCACGCGATTTTCAGCTTCCGACTCGGCATCCACTTTCGGATCGGGAACCACATTGAGCGACGAATCTTCGAACACGGTGTAACTTTGAAGGACTCGAACGCTCAGCTTCACTTCAGCCTCCGTCATCTCGATCACTTCGCAGGTGTAGGTGACGTTGCTGTCGCCGAACGGCTTCTGGAAAGACCACTTGAGGCCTTGTGCCGCCGGTTCGGCGCTGAACTGCACCGGCAGGTACGAGATGTCCGGAAAGCGCTTGACATCGAGGCCCGGCAACTTCACCGGCAGGGAGATGTCCGGCGCATCCGTCGCAAGGATCTGGCCCGTCGGCAGGAATGCGATCGTAGTCCTGGGGAAGAAGTCTTGCACATTGTCGAGCCCCAGCGGAAGCTTCGCGCCATTAAAGATGAACTCCGCGCTCGTCAGTTCGCTGGCCGCTTGCGCGCGACCGTCTTTCGGCTCCAAACCCTGCAACTGGAATCCCAATTTCACTTCTGCTTTACCCTCTTGGCCCCCAAGAATCGGAATGAAGCCATCAAAGGTCACACTCATGGCATAGTCGTAACGAGCATTGGGCGGAAGGCTATAGGTCAGAGGCTCGGCGTCCATCCAACTCGCGTGAAGAAGCAACATTCTATGAACATAGACGATTTATTGGGGAGTCTGCGTTGCCTCTAGTGCCGCCTTCGGAAGAAGGTACATGGTTGGCTGGGCGCTATCTGGTCTCCAGTTTTATCGGTCAAGATAACTACTCAACCCTCTACCGGGCCATCGACCAGCGAACCGGAGAGGAGCTTCAGCTTCACGAGTGGACGCCCGATGGAGCCGAGCGACTCCAGGATGGCTCGCTCCAAACCACCTCGATTCCCTTCGAACTCGCGCACCGTACGCTCGACGT
>JALHPH010000130.1 GCA_022842565.1 Fimbriimonadaceae bacterium | reverse complement strand
AGCGTTGTTCGGATTGACTCCTTGGATGCGGAAGATAAGAGTGCTCAGCGGATCGATAAACTCAATCTGAACTTTCTCATCGTTAGCATTCGCGCCTTGGAAGTTGAACGTTCCCGAGACGGTTGGGCCGCTTGCTGGGGGCCAGGTCATGTTCTTTCCACCTGGGGTGGGGCCAGCCTTGTCGTTGGGCGAAAGGGCTGGGGTCACCAGAGTGGTATCAACTTCGTGAAGTTGCGTTGGGTCAACGGTCAACTGCCAGCCGATGGGTGCCGAAAGCAGGTCGCCATCGGTGTCGCCGTTGGTGAATGCGTTGGGAGCAGTGCCTGCTGCGTTTAGCACGCGGTAGATGTGGTCAGGAGTCCAACCAGGAACGCCGTAAATGTCGCCGTAATTCGGGAAGTCGAGCTGACCAAAGTTGGCTGCATAGGCGAGGTTGACTGCGCCTGGGGTCGCCACTTCTTCTTCGCGAGTCGAAACGCCGTCCACCACTGTGAAACCAGTCCAAGGCAGGTTGTCCAAGATGCTATTTTGGTCAGCATCGTAGTCGATACCGCTAGCAGGAGGGGTACCGAAACCGAGCAAGTGGGTCGAACTGCCGTTCTCAAGACCAGAGCCGAAGGACTGGACCACCACATTGGTGCCAGCGTCGGGGAACGGGTAGAGCACCAGAGCGGTGTCTCGGATGAGGAGCAGACCGTTGCTGCCGATGGTCATGCCGTTGAGGCTGATTCGCTGGTCAATGGTACCGGCGGCGGTTCCGTCGCCCTCGATGTTGATGTACCAGTAGCCATTCAGGCTGGCACCGGGTGTGCCTTGGATCTCGATGTACTCTTGGTTAACGTCGGTTCCGTCTGGGTTGATGCAGATTTCGGTGATGAACGGTTGCTGAGCGAAGCTCAGCGAGGCGGCCAAAAGACCCGCCATGGTCAGCATTTTCTTCATTTTTAACTCTCCTCCAAATAAAAGGATTTCTCCCAATCCAATGCTGGTTAGTACAGATTAAGAAATCGTTATGATTGTAAAGGCGATGTAAAGAAACTCACAAAAAAGCCCCCTTTGATTGAGGGGGCTATTTGGGGTTGGAAGAGATGCTTAGTCGCCGAACTCGCCGAAGTTACCGGCAAGGATCGAGAAGTCAGCTGGGCCGACTTCATCATCTCCGTTGAGGTCGGACGCTACAGTGTAGTTGGGGTCTCCAAGGAACGAGCCGAAGGCGAGCGACAACGCCGAGAAGTCTTCAGGACCGATCTCGTTGTTGTTGCTGATGTCACCGTTCAGCAGCGAAGGGCTGAAAGTGACTGGGCTTGCGCCGATCGTGGCCGAAGCTGCTCGAGCCAGCCACTTCGAACCCTTAATGGTCACCGTTCCAGCGCCACGATAGGTGCTGAAGAAGCTATAAGAGCCGTCGGCGTTCAGGGCAAGAGCGCGTCGATCCTGGACAATACCGCTACCATCCTTCACTTCGACCACGACAATCTGGCCGAGTCGCGAAGGAATGAAGTTCTCTAGAGTCACGATGCCACTCACGCGACCAGCGTTACCCACTTGATAGACGTCAACTGCGTTGAAGCTGCTCGGCTTGGTGTTCGCGATGAACATGTAGCGCGTACCGCTCACTTCTGCCGAATCCAGACCTGCGGTCTTCTGAGCGAAAATGCCGTTGGGCGATCCGGTCAGTTCGGTCAGGGTGCTACCATCCTCGCGAGCGAAGATGATTCGGCCTTGGGTCAGCGCTGGATCATAGTCGTTGAACATGATGAATGGGCTGGTGCCCGGTCCACCTGGTACCCACTCGATGCGAGTCCAAGGAAGAGTCGAAAGCGGCAGGTCAATGAGTGGGGTGGTACCACCTTGTGCGTTCACCAAGCCATTGAACGTGTCTCCACCGTAGGAGGTGCGGTTGAACTTGTGAACGTCATTGCTGATTCGGAAATAGACATTTCCGGAGCTATCGAAAGTGAACGCTCGCATCCAAGTTGGCGTGATGTTCGGGTCAAATCCAAGGAACGGCACACCAGCAAAGGTTCCGTCCTCCAGCATTCGTCGAACTGCGCGGCTCGCGCTACGCACATAGGCGAGGCGTTGATCGGCGGCTGTGTTGTTTGGGGCAAAGCCAGGGTCGATGGCAATATCGCCGATCTCAACGTCGGACAGCCTCCATTCGTTCAAGCCACCGTCGTTGGCAGAGATGAAGCCATTGGCGAAGCCGTTGGCAGCGCTCGGGACGAGGTTGCCGTTGGCATCGAGGCGATACATTTCTGCATCTTCGCGCGTTGCCGCACCCGAAGCCACGCTCGAAGCAAGACCGGTTGCAAAGTGAATGTTGCCGTTCCAGATTTCGATATCAGTTTGGAGTTGGCCTTTGACGCCGCCTGCTCCGCCACTATTATCAGTGAAGATAGCCGAGAAAGCAGGAACCGAATTCCAGTTGGCGATCTTGACAAGCGGAGTCTGGTAGACCACAGCAGCGTCGTTTCCGGAGCCGGTGACATACAGGTTATTGCCATCCGCCGCCACCGAGGTGATGAAGTGTCCGGAAAGGAAATTGGTCGGGGACAACGGGATGGTAATTGTCTTTACATAGTTGATGGTTGGGTCTTGTGCCCAAGCCACTGCGCAAAACGCCGTTGTTAGAGCGGCAGCAAACAATGCTTTCTTCATAATGAGCCTATCCTCGTCGCAATGCGACCTGCGGACAGGAGTCCGCACATTCAGTATATATCAGGACCGGCCCGCTTATTGGCTTTCGTGAAATAGTTCAAGAAAAGCCCGTATTTGTGCGAAAACTACCGGATCGCGAGCTTCGTCTCAGCATCAAAAATGTGGAGCGCTTCGAGGTTCACGCAGAACTTTGCGTTCTCCAGCGGCTTCAGCTTGCTGCCATGATCAATCGTCGCCAGGAGGTCGTACCCTCCGGCCTTCAGGTACATCGTGTATTCCGGACCAAGCGGCTCGATCACGTCCACGTTGGCTTCGAATGTGTTCGACTCAGTAGTCGCGATCGGGTTGTTCATCCCGACGTCAAAAATGGCCTCTGGACGGATACCGAGGTGCACCTTTTTACCGGTCATTTGCGCGGCGGGATGGCCAGCGGGCAGCGGGAACTTCATTCCCTCGCTTGCCTTCACCCAAGCCGTGTCTCCCGAACCCACGATCTCGGCGTCCATGATGTTCATAGGTGGCGCGCCAATGAAGGTGGCGACAAAGAGGTTGGCAGGCTCGTTATATACCTTCTCGGGGTGGTCGCACTGCTGCAGCACGCCGTCGCTCATGATGGCGATGCGCTGACCCATGGTCATGGCTTCGATCTGGTCGTGCGTCACGTAGATGGTCGTGATACCGAGGTCGCGGTGCAGTCGGATGAGCTCGCCCCGCGTCTGAATACGTAGTTTTGCGTCCAGGTTGGAAAGCGGCTCGTCCATCAAAAAGACCTTGGGCTTTCGCACAATCGCGCGGCCGAGCGCCACGCGCTGCCGTTGACCGCCTGAAAGCTCTTTCGGACGGCGCTGTAAAAGGTGCTGAATGCCGAGCATCTTGGCCGCGTCTTGCACGCGCTGATCGATGCTGGTCTTGATTTTCTTGGCTTCGCCAGGATTGGTGATCTGCCAGAAGAATCCTCCCAACTCTCGCAGGCGCAGGCCAAACGAGATGTTCTCGTACACCGTCATGTGCGGGTAGAGCGCGTAGTTCTGGAAGACCATTGCGATGTCACGGTCCTTCGGCGGAACGTCGTTCACACGGCGATCGCCGATCAGAAGGTCGCCATCGGTGGCCTCCTCCAGACCCGCGATCATGCGAAGGGCGGTGGTTTTGCCGCAGCCCGAGGGTCCGACAAGGACCATAAACTCGCCATCACGAATGTCGAGATCGAGTTGATTAACAGCGCGGACATTTTGTCCAAAAACCTTAGAAACGTTTCGAAATGTGACTCCAGCCAAGGCGGTGCTCCAAACGGGGTGACCCCAAGTATAGCAACAAGCACGCCCGACTAACTCACACGGCGCAGCAGTTCAGCATTGCGGGTGCGGGCTTCCTTCTCGGCATAAAGCGCTTCATCCGCCGCTTTCATCAGCTCCGACTCTGTTGCCGGCACCAGCGAGAACCAAGCGAGCCCGACAGAAACGGTCGATTGGTAACCCGCGCGCTTGAATCGGCGGTCCGCTTCAGTCTTCAGGTTTGCGGCCAATTGCCTTGCTTCTGGCTGGCCCTGTTCTGGCACGAAGATCATGAACTCATCTCCGCCAATGCGAGCGGCAGTGCACCCTATGAGCGCCGGATCACGGAGAACTCCGCCGAGAATGCGCAAAACGTTGTCGCCCGCATCGTGACCCAGGGTGTCGTTCAATCCTTTGAAATGGTCGATGTCGATGGATAGAACCGCAACGGGTTCTTCGGCTGAGCGTAGTGCCGGAAGCAGCTTGGCTAGTTGCTCGGCCAATCCGCGTCGATTCCAAACACCGGTCAACGGGTCGGTGTTCGCATCTCGCTTCAGCAAATGGAGAGACCGAACCATCGTCAGCAAAGTCACGCAGAGCGCAACTCCTACGATGACTGCTACGACGATCTCCAACTCGTGATATCCGTTTGGGCACAGGAGAACACTCGCTAAAGGCGCGAGTGACGCAAAACTCAAAGTCCACAGGAACGGCTTGGGGCCAGCATGCAGAGCCACCATCAGCGGGAGGATCGCGAACATCGTGCTGCAAACGGAATGGCCCAGCGACACTCCCCAAGTGGAGACTGCCAGCGCAAGCATGGCCAACGCAAACGCTCCCGCGCTGTTTAGCTTTGACGGCGTCAAAGCTAAGCAAAAGTGCCTTTGTGTATGCGGCGTTGACATGAATATCGTTACTCCTCCATGATTCATTCTTGGATGAAATCAAACCATACGTCAGGGTGAAACTTGGTTCTTGCAGGTTTCTGATGGAAGCAGGGGCATGCACAAATGCGTAAAGCCGTGCATAATCCCGCCATGTCTCTTACGGACATTAAACGAATTGTGGCGACCGACTGCGGTTCCACGACAACCAAAGCGATTCTCATTGAACGCAACGAGAAAGGCGAGTACCGCCTGGTGGCCCGAGGCGAGGCGCCCACCACGGTCGAGCGGCCCTTTGAGGACGTGACGATCGGCGTTTTGAACGCCATGACCGAGCTCGAAGAAGTCTGCGAGCACCTGCCTTCGGAGGTTGCCGCTTTGGGCTTTGTCAGCGGTCGTCGGAGCCTCATCAAGGACGGCACGGTTTGGAGGCTTTATAAAGAGGGCGTGAAGACTTCGAGTTCGGACAACCCCCTGTTTGCAGCCGATATGTATGTGAGTACCTCCTCGGCGGGCGGCGGTCTGCAGATGATGGTCGCGGGCGTGGTGAAGGCCATGAGCGCCGAATCGGCTGAGCGTGCGGCACTTGGCGCTGGTGCGATCCTGATGGACACTCTCGCCATTGACGATGGTCGAAAGGAGTACCAACGCGTCGAGCGACTGCGCCAACTTCGCCCCGACATCATCTTGATGAGCGGCGGAACCGATGGCGGAACCCGAAGTCACCTCATCGAAATGGCGGAGGTCATTCGGCGCGCCGACCCCAAGCCCCGCTTTGGCGACATGAAGCTGCCCATCATTTTTGCG
>JALHPH010000129.1 GCA_022842565.1 Fimbriimonadaceae bacterium | reverse complement strand
ATGAGATTAGCGAGGTTCACCAGCGCCATGCACTGCCGGGTTTGGTTCCCCTGCTTTTCGGCGAAGGCCAAACTGCGTCGGTAGTACTGCTCAGCGTCCACCAACCGGCGCTGATCGCATGCGGCATTCCCAAGCGCTAGGAACACGCGCGACTGCACCGGAAGGTTGTCGTAGTGCTGACTCAGTTTGAGGACTCGGTCGAGCAGGTGGCTGACTTCGTCGAACTGCTTGCGGCGATGCGACTCGGCAATGAGATCGCATTGCGGGCCGAGTGAATCCTCGTGCGCCCCCGCTTCGGTGAGTTGCTGGACTGCCGATTCCAGAAGGCGCGCGGCTTCGTTAAACTCACCCTGTAGCCAGCGCACGCGTCCCTCTACTGCATCCAGGTAGGCGGTGGCGAGGCCGAAGGTTCCGCCTTCGGTGGCTTCGCGCATGAGCTTGATGAGCTCGACCGCTTCCGGGAAAAGCGAACCCGCTTCCCAAAGGCGACCCAAAGCAAAGACCATGCGCGCGGCTTGTTCAACCTGGCCATTCTGCAGGTGCCACCGAATGGAGAGGCGGTAATTCGAGAAGTCGGAGAGGTAGTCCTTCAGAATAGCCTGCTCTTTCAGCACATCCTCTGCGCGTTGGGCATAGATTTGCGCGTGCAAAGACCGATAGGTCATCAGGTCGTGCGGCGATGTTCGCTCGAACACGTAGTTCTTTGCGAGCGAGAGCATGGTGTGTCTGCCCCCGTTTCGAACAATGAGGGAGCGGTCGACGAGGCTCTCGATGCATTCATCGTAGTTTAGGTTTTCGCAGAGCGCCATGCCAGCCTCGCGATCCCAACCTCCCTCGAAAACCTGGAACCGGGACAAGGCCCGGCCCACCTCCTCGCTCGCCAGAGCGATTGAGTTTTCAAGCGTCGCCATCACCACCCGCTGCCTCGGAGCGACGTCGCGGCGACGTCGCTCAAGAAACCCTGAACTTGACCTTAGGTTGTCGAGGATCTGCGATGCGGTGAGAGTGCGAATCCATCCTGCTGCGAATTCAATGAGGAGAGGGATGCCATCGAGTTCGCGGCAGATTTGCACTACGCTTTGGCTGACCCGGCTAGTGATCTGAAAATCGGGACGGACGGCTTGAGCGCGGTCCACGAAGAGTCGCACGGCGGGGTTTTGCGCGATCTCGGGGAGCGGCTGGGCTTCAAGGCGCTCGGGTACCCAAAAGGGTTGCACCGACATCTGCACTTCGCCCGCCAAGTAAGTAGGTTCGGCAGCCACCACGATGAGGACCAACTGCGGAAGCGCTTGAAGCAGGCCCTCCAGGTCCGAGATGAGCTTTGGATGGTTCTCGAAAACCTGACTGATGACGAGCAGAGTGGAATGCTGCGGGCCGAGGTCGGCGGCCTCTGAGAGCGGATCGCGAGGGCGCTCGCGCAGTCCTAGAAGTTGCTGAACGATGGATTCAATCACCGTTTCGGGGCGCTCTTCGGCGGGGATGAAACAACTCCTTACATCGTAGTTTCCGCGCTCGTGCACTTCATGAGCAAACTGAAGCGCGAGCCTCGATCGCCCGCTGCCCGTGAGCCCATAGAGGGTGAGCATTCTGCAGCCCTCATCGAGCTTTTGATAGAGCAAGGCGATCTCGTCATGCCGGCCGAGAAAGGAGTTCATCGGCTTTGGAACGCGGTCCAAGCGCCACTGTTTTTGGGCGGGCTTCCGTTCCGCTTCGTCGCTCTCTAACAGAGCGTCCCGCGTGCTTGGAGTCGATTTTGGGAGCTTAGAAACACTTTGCCGACTCGCTGCAGCCACGCGGTCTTTCAGGGTCGCCCATCCTGGGCTGGCATGGATACGGTTGGCGAGTAGCACCTGATCTGCCTCCATGTAATAACGGTGAGCTGCGGCAGTGTCGTTAGCGCGCAGGAATAGCTCGACGATGGTCACGTGGCCACCCTCGTCGGTCGGCATCATTGCGACCCGCTTGAGAGCATAGGCTACGGCCCTTTCAGGTTGGCCCGTTCGAGAGTAGGTCCGCACCAACAGGTCTAGCGCGGCAAGATATTGCCGATCAAACCGACCGCGAGCGACAATGGCCCAGTCATCGTTGAAGCCCGGCAAACATGGACCGTTATAGAGGTCAATGGCATCACTCAGGAGCTTGATCCGGGTCTTAAGATCTCGCGACTGCTCGGCTTCTTTGAGGGAGGTTTCAAATTGGTGGACATCAACCAGGGCCGCATTCATGTTGAGCGCCACGGCATGGTAATTGGCTACTAATATTTCCAATCCTGTAAACTCGGGTGGATGGAGCTGGCGGCGCAAAGAACTAACCGCCTGATTCAGGCGGTTTCTAACGGAAGTACCGTCGCCCTCGGGCCATAGGGTTCGCGCCATGACCTCCCGAGGCACAGATTTGCCGTTCTCAAGCGCAAGATAGGCCAACAGCGCGGCAGTTCGTTGCGTCTGAAACCTATCGACGATTCGCGAACCGACTGATACCCTTAATCCGCCGAATAGCTCAATCCTGCAGCTAAGTGGCATAACGTTAGTGTAGCCCAATTGTAAACCCACGGCGATGTGACCAGGGACCAATTCTTGGTGTTCCTGCTGGGCGCTTTCACAGGACTTTAGACCTATGCCAGGAAAGTCCATGCGGGGCAAAAACGGAGGCTCATTCATTACAATACTAGTTCAATGTCTGGTTTGCATCGTTTTGATCTAGAAAATGGAGTTCGAATTCTTGTAGAACCCCACACTCATCTTCGCTCCACTGCCATAGGTATCACCTGCAGTGCAGGGAGCCGACATGAGCATGACGACGAAGCGGGCATCACTCACTTCATCGAGCACATGCTTTTTAAGGGCACGAAATCGAGAACTGCGATGGACATCGCTTCTTCGGTCGAGGGGCGCGGTGGCATTCTCAACGCATTTACCGACAAAGAGCAAACAACCTATTATTGCAGGGTCCTGAGCTCGGATACGGCCAATGCCCTTGACGTTCTATCCGACATGCTGCGCAATTCGTTGCTCGACGAGGTCGAATTGAACCGAGAAAAGGGTGTTGTGATCGAAGAGATCAGACGAAGCGAGGACGAACCGGGCGACCATGTGCATGAGCTCCACGTCTCGGGCCGCTGGGGTGACCACCCACTCGGAAAGCCGGTCATTGGCACTCACGACTCGGTGAACAGCTTCACGCCCGATGCCCTGCGCAAATACATGGCGCGGCGCTATCTCGGCGGTAACATCATCGTATCGGTGGCGGGTGATTGCGACCCAGAGGCAATTTTTTCGCAAGTGACTTCTCTGCTGGGCGATTTGCCGCCGGGGAACGATCCTGAGCCCGCGAACAAGCCCACGCCAACGGCATCAGACAACTTGGTTGCAAAAAACGTGGAACAGGTGCACTTTTGCATCGGCGGCGACTCGGTTCCGCTGCACGATCCGCGCATTCACACCGCAGCGGTGCTGGACGCTACGCTTGGCGGCGGCATGAGCGGGCGGCTTTTCCAAGAACTCCGCGAGAAGCGCGGACTGGCCTATGCCATAGGGAGCTACAACATGAGTTATAGCGGCGGGGGCCTCTTCACCATCTACGGCGGGACCGGACCGCAGACCTGGGACGAGGTTCAAGCCCTTGTGCGGTCGGAGCTGAAGCGTTTTGTGGACGACGGTTATGCCGACGGCGAGCTGGAGCGAATCAAGCTGCAAATGAGCGGCAACATGGTGCTGGCGCTGGAAAGCATGAACGCCCGAATGATGCGAAACACCAAGAACGAATTGCACTTCCGCCGCGACATTCCGCTCGATGAAACACTCGAGAAAGTGAACAAGGTCACCTCGCAAGGGGTGCGCGATCTCTGCGCGGAAATGATGGATCTGGAGCGACTTTCGACCACCGCCATCGGCCCGTTCTCGGCATGAAGCCGTGGCTGACGCTTCTGGCTGAGAGCGGCAGCGAAGAGCAGTTGCTGGAGCACCTTTCGGCCGGAATTGCGGCCGAGGTGCCTGACGGCGAGGCCGAGCTGTTGCTAGTGGACGCCGCCGGGTTCTTGGTGCTGAGGGCCTCGAGTTTTGCGCCAGCCAAAATCGGTCGCGTCAGGTTTGATCAGGCGATTGGTCTAACCGGCAAGACGCTGCAAGTGGGGCACCCGGTTCACGTAGAGTCGCAGCTTTTAGCGCATCCTGCTGCCCAGCGGTATCCCGATTTCGACGAATCCACGTTTGAATCGGCCAAGTTTGTGCCTGTCGCAACGCCGGGCCTGCGCGGGGTTTGGATTTTGCGAAGCCGGAAGGTGTGGCCGCAAGACGTCGCACACGAGGCTCGACTGATGGAGCTCTGCCTGGGCGCGCTGGAAGCGCTAGCTGCCTACCAACACATCTTGGCGGTCGGTGCGCTCTCTGACCGGCTGAGGCCGCTCAGCGAAGTGGCGGCGACCCTCGCCGGAAGCCCTTACCTGGAGGAGATCTTGCAGCTTCTGGTGAACCTGACTGCCGAGCAGTTTGGCTACAAAGTCTGTACCGTGCGGCTGCTGGATGAGACGACGGATGAGTTGGTCTTGCGCGCGACGCAGGCCAAGATGTCGGAGTATCAGCGCAAGCGGGCGCTGAGGGTCGGTGAAAGTATCGCTGGCGTTGCAGTGCTGGAAATGCGCACCATCATCGTGACGGACGTTTTGAACGAAGCGACATACGTGGGCCACGACCTGGCAGAGCAGCAGGGCCTTCGCAGCATGATCTGCGTCCCGCTGATCGTTTCGGGCCGGGCGATTGGGGTGCTGACTTGTTACGCCGACGAAATCCGAAACTTCGATGAGGACGAAAAGCTGGCTCTGGAGACGATTGCCAAGCAAGCCGCAACGAGCATCGAAAACGCAAAACTGAACGTGCGCTCCACGCTGATGCAGGAGATGCATCACCGTGTGAAGAACAACCTACAACAAGTGGTTTCGCTGCTTCGCCTTCAGCTTCGGCATAAGCATTACGCGACGCTGGAAGACGCCATCGGGGACAGCATCAACCGAATCTTGGCGATTGCTGCGGTGCACGACCTATTGAGCCGCGAGGACTTGGACCGCGTCGGAATGCGGGTAATCGCCGACTCGCTGGTTCACCATATTCAGCAATCCACGCTGCTGCCAGACCGCCGCGTGCGCTTTGATGTCCGCGGCTCGGATGTGAAGCTGAATATGGTTCAGGCGACGCAAGTGGCCTTGGTTCTGAACGAGCTGATCCTGAACGCCCTGGAGCACGGATTTAAGAAGGCACTGCAGGGCGAGGTTCACGTCACGTTCGAGGAGCAGGACCGCACGGTTTCGCTTTGGGTCGCCAATAACGGCGATCCTCTGCCGACCGATTTCGACGTCATGGTGAATGCGCATTTGGGTTTGCAGATAGTGAGCAATCTTTCGCGCGGGCTCGGCGGTACTTTCCGGCTGCACGATAGTCACGGCTGGGCCGTTGCGGAAGTTATCTTCCCGCGTTCGGATACGGAGTAAATTCAAGCCAGCCCCAGCGGTCCGGCAGGTGCATGTCGATCTCACCCATGGGGCACCACACCCAATTGTGTTCTGGCCTGTCTGGCACTTTCTCGTAGCAACCGTCTTGCACGGTGAGGTCCCATTGCACTCGGCTGAGGTTCACGCGCCAACGGTCTCCGGACTGGGG
>JALHPH010000128.1 GCA_022842565.1 Fimbriimonadaceae bacterium | reverse complement strand
GCTCTTCCGATCTCGTTGAGCGTTGGATTTGGCGACAAAATCAACGTGGTCCGAACCGCCCATTGACCAGCATTGTTAATGTGGGGCTGCGCGAAAGTGCCATTCGCTTGTCCAGGAATCGTCGCGTTGGGCGCGGGGTCTCCTTGGCGAAGCACTGCCGACGTGCCGTTCAGCACGAGGTGTTGTCGGGCACCAGCCGACACCGTCAGGTTACAGATGTTCAAGAGGTTTCTGCCGTTCGCGGAAACATCATAGTCGAACAGCAGTCCCGCACCGCCCGAGCCTGCCCAGGGTACGCCCAGAATGGGGCTTGTTGTCGACATGACAGGCGTGGTGCTTCCTGCCGACGAGCGGCGGTAGAACACGCGATTCTGTGTGGAACCGCCCTGGACGTTCGTGAGTCCACCAATCCAGAAAAACTCACCCGAAGTTGCGGCGGCCGAGGGTCTGCTGTTGAACCGGCTGAACAGACCCATGAAGCCAGGTGCTGGATCAGTTTCTTGAAGAATGATGCCGTTCAGGTTAGAAACCACGGCGTCTCCGCCAGCGGTCGCCGGGCTGTACATGATTTCTCCAGTCTCGAGGATTCCAACCGAACCCTCAGTTCCAGTGAAACCATTCACGGTGCCATTAAAGATGACCTGGTTGTCTCGGAAGAGCCCGTGGTCAGTCGTGGATGCGGCGGGGCCCATCCCCACAGCGAATCCAATCTTGCCGCCGGGGGTCACGGCAGGGTTGTTCACAGAAATCACGTTGAGTCCTCCCGAGCCGGTGGCGGGAATACCTTCAGTGGCGATAATGACAACGGGTTGCACCGCCTGGGCGGCGACCCCGAGCGCGCACAGTGATAAAATAAGAAGCGTGTTTTTCATGAGTAATTGATTCTCTTAGGTTCAGATACTCTCATTGTATTGGATCACATTCCGTATTGGGGGAATCAGAGAGAGAAATTCCGAATTTCTGGTATGTCGCAATCGCTTTCGTTGGTGTGGTCGAGCTCCGATTCCGGTGTATTTGGCGCCGAAGAAAACATGCAACGCGACACCGAGTTGGCCTCTCGTGCGGAAGAGGGCGAGGGTGCGTGGCGGCTTTACACGTGGTTGCGCCCCTCGGTGTCGTTGGGTCGCTTCCAGTCTGCTGAAAGGGCGCTGTTGCCCGGCGCCGATGCGCTCGTCGAAGTGGTTCAGCGCCCGACCGGCGGCAAGGCAGTTCTCCACGGGCACGATCTGACGCTGGGCGTCGCGCTGCCGTTAGAGCTATTTGGACTCACGGGCACTCGTGACGTTGCCCGCGTGTATCGCTTGCTCATCGAGCCGATTGTCCTCGCGCTGCAGTCATGCGGTGCGGAGGTCGAGCTTGCCGAGCGCACAAGGTGGGTCCGATCGGCCGGGCACGTGGCCGACTGCTTCGCCCACATTGCCCCTAACGATGTTATTAACCCGCAAACGGGTCAGAAGGTGGTCGGATGTGCGCTGCGGCTCACCGAGCGAGCAGTGCTGTTGCAGGCTAGCCTGCCGCAAGGCGAGCCGAGAGTCGATCCAAGACTTATCTTTGCGCGCCCCAACCTGGTGCCTGGCATCCAGGTTGAGGCAGAGCGTTTCCAATGGGAGTTAGCCAGCGCTTTCGGTGTACTCGACCAATCCAAAGGGTGTACCGTCTAAGTCGGCCAGTAGGATGCTCCAGCCCACGCCCGGCACTTCCTGCTTCTCTTCCAACTTCGTTCCGCCGAGCTTAAGGGCTTCGGCGATGGTTTGGTCGAGGCTTGCGACTTGGAACCACAGGCTTGGCGACCGGCCCGCTTCGACCTTATCCACCTTCATCAGGCCGCCAATATGGACATCGCCGCTAGCAAAAACGCGCATGGAACCACCCATGAAGTCGCGGAAAGTCCAGCCAAACAAGCCCTCATAAAACGACTGAGCACGATCAAGGTCGAGCGCTTGAATCTCGACGTGGCAAAGCGTATTCACGCCCTCATTATCAATCACTCTTAGCGCTTGCTGTTATTCCAGAATTGCGCAATTGCGTCGGGCTTTGGCCGTAGCGCCGACGAAACTCTCGACTGAAGCTGGCGTGGCTGGTCCACCCTAACCCGAGCGCAACATCGCCTATTCGGACCGCCTCATGGGTCATCAGGTGATACGCGCGTTCATGTCGGCGCCTGGCCCTAAACTGCCCTGGCGATTCGCCGAAGGCCTCCCGAAAGAGACGTGAAAAGTGAAACTCCGATAGCCCGATGGTGCCAGCAAGTTTAGAGAGTGGACCTTGGTGGGTTTCCAAAAGCGCCCGCGCCTTCAGCAACAGCGCGGCGAGCTCAACCCGAGTCCGCCAAGTTTTCGCGGGGACGAGGGCCTGGGCGAGTCCGATAGGGCAGGGCATAAGGGAAAAACCCCAGAGCCATTGGCTTTGGGGTTGAGGGGCTTAGTTGAAGCTCATGTTGAAGTTGAGCCCGGTGGTCGAGAGTTCTTGACCAATGTGGCGCAGCTTCTTCATTGCACGCAATTCA
Organism: Fimbriimonadaceae bacterium; assembly: GCA_022842565.1. Taxonomy (GTDB): domain Bacteria; phylum Armatimonadota; class Fimbriimonadia; order Fimbriimonadales; family Fimbriimonadaceae; genus JAFLBD01. Next base: position 3,178 of record JALHPH010000128.1, on the reverse strand, counting down.
ATCTGACGGACACGCTCGCGAGTGACGTTCAGGGCCGCGCCAACCTCTTCGAGGGTTCGCGACCGACCGTCGTCCAATCCGAAGCGAAGTCGGACCACGTCGCGCTCTCGCAGCGTCAAGCGACCCAAAATGCCGTCCAGCTCTTCGAGCTTGATCAGCTTGGTGGTAACTTCACTCGGCGAAGGCATTCCGGTAGACGGGATGAAATCTCCGATGCTCGAGTTGTCCTTTTCTCCGACTGGAGTCTCCAGCGAGAGCGGCTCGACTGCCACGCGCATCATTTCTTGCACGCGATCGGCGCTCATGCCCACTCGCTCAGCTACTTCCTCGGGAGTCGGTTCGCGGTGCAGTTCTTGTTGCAACTGGTTCGCGGTCTTCATCACCTTGTTGATTAGCTCGGCCACGTAGACTGGGATGCGGATAGTGCGGCCCTGGTTGATGATGGCGCGGGCAATTGCACGGCGAATCCACCATGTCGCGTAGGTCGAGAATCGGAATCCCTTGCGCCAGTCGAACTTCTCAACAGCGCGAATGAGGCCCAAGTTGCCCTCTTGAATGAGGTCTGCAAGCGGGATGCCGCGTGCGTTGTACTTCTTGGCGATACTGACCACCAGTCGCAGGTTCGATTCGATCAGGTGTTGCTTGGCATCGACGCCAGCTCGAACAATGTCGCGCAGATCGTCTTCGTCAAAGTTGTTGCGGCGATTTAAAAGCTTCGCCAGCTCGGCCATCTTGCCGTTATCCAAGAGGTCTCGGGCCTGCACCTTTTTGGCGAGGTCCTCTTCTTGGGCCGGAGTCAGCAGGTGGGCACGACGGGTCTGCCGCATCCACATTTCAAGCTCTTCGCTATCGTCGTGAACACGTTCACCCTCCGCTTCTTCACCGTCGGCATCCTCTTCTACAAGGTCCAACAGTTCGTCTTCGCCGGGTTCGGAAGCAGCATCATCGACGACCATGTGGGCAGCGGCGTTATAGTTCGCGCGTCCTGCGGTTCGTACTGTGATCGGCTTTCCTCTTCGGGTATTCGGTTGCACACCATTCTCTACGGGCATCTAATCTTCCTAAGTTCTCCTAACATACGTGAGGGGTCGCGGTCGAGTTTCCTTTCGTGAGACCATCCTCGTTGACTTCAAACGCTCAGGTGAAGTCTTTTATTCGTGAAGTAAAAGGAAATTCCTTCTACATTTCTTAAACGTCTTGCGCGGTCCAAAAGAACCGCCGGCATGGGCAGACGTTATGGTCTCCTTTGACCGCAAAATTTATGCCAATCCCTTCGACGCTGAGTTGACGGAAAAGGTTTCAGCCTAAGTTCGGTTAGAATCACCAGGATTCGGGATTCCATAGGGCATTGGCGCGCCGCTTCAAGAACTCCCCGAGGGCATGGGCCGATTCGATGGAATTGGACCACCCCAGGCTCACCCGTACCGTACCCTGCAGCCACTCCGGCTTCAGACCCAGCGCGGTGAGCACGTGGCTTGGCTCGGTGCTGCGGCTGCTGCAGGCCGCGCCGCTGCTGATGGCAAAGCCCGCTTGGTCTGCTTCGATCACCAGGGTTTCGCCGACCAACCCCTGAAAGCTGATGCTCAGAATGTGGCCAGATTGGTGCGGCGGGGTGTTTACGCGGATGCGGTCGTGCTTGCCGAGCCCCTCGAAAAACGCCTGACGCAGCGCGATGAGGTGGGCCTGCTTTTGAGGCTGGAGGCGCACCGCGAGTTCAATCGCCGCGCCCATCCCGACGATGCCGGGCACATTGAGGGTGCCCGCGCGCAGACCGCCCTCTTGGTCGCCGCCGCGTAACATCGGCTCCAGCGCATACGGATCGCGGGCAAAAAGCACTCCGATCCCTTTAGGCCCGCCGAACTTGTGGGCGCTCACCGAAGCGAACTGCAGCCCCGCAACGCTCACCGGGATATTGCTGACAGCCTGGGTTAGATCGCTGTGCAGCTCATCGATGGCAGGGAAGTCGAGTACCGCGCCGGTTTCGTTGTTCACCCGCATAATGCTGGTCCGCCGATTTTGGGTTTCAAGCTGATAACCCTGGTTCTCCAGCATGTGCGCGCCGAGGGCTTGCGCAGGTTCAAATAATGAGCTGTGCTCAAAGGGGCTAAAGTCCCATTCCGAGCCCCAAAGGTGGGCGAGCCAGTTGTTCGCCTCGGTCGCTCCTGCGGTGAAGAAAATCTGGCCCGGGTCCTCAGCGCCTAAGGCTTCGCTGACTTGCGTACGGGCGTGCTCCACGGCTCCGGCCGCCTCGCGTCCCCAACTATGGAGGCTGTGGGCGTTCCCGCCGTTCGTCGTCAGGAACGGCAGCATTGCGGCGAGCACTTCAGGGTGCAAGAACGTGGTCGCAGCGTGGTCGAAGTAACGCTCGGGCAGCATGGTGGCTCAGATCAGCCGGTCGCGTAACCACTCGGGCGCGGCGGCTTCCCACATCTCGCGCCGGCAAAAGGTGCAGATCACGTCGCGAAACGCGCCATTGCGGTAGTTGCCCTCGGGCATCACTCCCCAAGTTTGGTAGCCCAGCGATTTTTGCATCGCTTCGCTGCGAGTATTGCCCGCGTAGAACTCGGAATAGAGCATTCGGAGCCGGAACTGGTAGAAAGCGAGGTAGCTACGCAGATGCCCGGCTTCGGTTCCAAAGCCCTGGCCTTGGTGCCCGGCAGACCCCACGAACATGCCCGTTTTGGCATGTCCCAGACGGAAATCAATCGCATGCAAACCAGTCATGCCGATATGCGTGCCGTCAAGCAACTCAATCGCCATGATTTCAGAGGACGAATCAGCGGCGATCCCCTCAAAAAACTTCTCCTCGCCCACGATTGAGATCATTCGCCAGCCGACTTTGAGGTTCTCGCTGACCGCCGGGTCGTTGATCCAGCGGTAGCAATTCTCCATATGGCGTTCACGATCAGGCGGTACAAGCCGGAGCCGAGGACCCTCGATCCCAAACGCCATCCGTCTTAGACCCTCGCGGCCAGGCTGGCCTTCACCAGTTCAGCTACGTCGCTGGTTTTGTCAGCAACCTTTGCACCCGCTGCCAGCAGAGCGTCCACTTTGCCCTGGGGCGTGCCCATGCCGCCGCTGATGATGGCGCCAGCGTGGCCCATGCGCTTGCCTGGGGGCGCGCTGCGACCGCTGATAAACCCAACGACCGGCTTGCGCATCTGCTTGATGAATTCTG
>JALHPH010000127.1:2266-5706 GCA_022842565.1 Fimbriimonadaceae bacterium | reverse complement strand
GGAAGTGCTGGACACCGAAAAGGTGGACGGCGTTGTAGTCCATTTGGTTAAACCGAACGTTTCCTTGGCGAATCTGCCAGATGATCCCGAATCGCGAACCAAAGTCCTCAATGACCGCTACCTTCACCAAATGGTCAGGGCTCAAGTGGACCGCAAGCGGCGCGCTCGCATCGTCCGTAATCACACCGCGACCCACTTGCTTCAAGCTGGCTTGCGACGGGAGCTTGGCAACACCGTCGAGCAGCGCGGTTCGCTGGTCTCGCCCGAGCACCTTCGTTTCGATTTCAGCCACAACACTGCCGTGACTCCGGAGCAACTTCATCGGGTCGAGGACTGGGTGAACGAGCAAATCCTGATGGGATTGCCCGTAAAAACCCACGTCGATGTACCCCTAGATGAGGCACGTGCCATGGGAGCGATGGCGCTCTTCGGCGAGCGATATTCCGACCGCGTGCGCGTCGTCGCGATCCGGGACGAGCGGGATCAACCCGTCAGCATCGAGCTCTGCGGCGGCATTCACGTCGGCACGACCGCGCAGATTGGAATGCTGAAAATCATCCACGAATCGAGCGCAGCCGGGGGCGTGCGGCGCATCGTGGCCGTCACGGGCGAGGGTGCCCGCGAATGGGCTGATCAGCAACACGCCGCGCTTCAGGACGCGGCCCGGCTGCTGAAAACAAGTCCCGGCGAGATTGCCCGCGCCATCCAGAAGCTGCAAGACCAGCTAAAGGACGAGCGAAAAAAGCGGGAGGCGCTCGCAACCCAGGACAGCAAGTCCGGTGAGGATATTCAGATCGGACCGGTGACGCTGGCCGTTCGCGAGGTCGACGGCGTCGACCCGAAAGAAGCGCAAACCATTGTTGACCGTTTAGTTGAAAATGCCCCGCGGACCATAGCGCTGGTTGTCGTGAAGGGCGAGGACAAGGTCACCTTCATCGCGAAAACCGGCAAGGAGGGCCCCGGTTTGGGCCTTCATGCAGGCAACTTAGTGAAGACGCTGGCTACCCTGACCGGTGGCGGAGGAGGAGGGCGTCCCGACTTTGCCACCGCTGGCGGCCGGGACCTCACCAAACTCAACGAAGCGCTGGCCAGGCTCCCCGACCTAATTGACCAAATGGTTAATTAGAGCATTGACTGGGGGTCCACATCGATCATGGTCTGGACCCCCGGTTCGCCAATAAGCCTCAACACCCGAATCACGTCGAGCGGGCTCTCCTCCGGTTGCAGCTTGACCATGACATGCTGACGCCACGACTTCTTCAGCCGCTCAATCGGGCTGCGCGCGGGCCCCAGAACGAGCCGCCCCTCCAATTCGGAGCGTAACTCCAGCGCCGCCCTCTTCGCGCAACGATTCACCGCTGCCTCATCTTCGCCCGAAAACAGGATATTAACCAAACGGTTAAATGGAGGATAGTGCGCTAGCTCCCGCTCCAGAATTGCGTGGCGATAAAATTCTAGATAGTCATGCCGTTGCGCCGATTCGATCACCAAGTGCCGCGGATTAAAGGTCTGAATGATCACTTCACCGTGCCGCTTGCTGCGCCCTGCCCGACCTGAAACCTGAGTGAGCAGCTGGAAGGTCCGCTCGCTGGCCCGGAAGTCCGGTAAGTGCAGGGCAGTATCTGCGAGTACAACTCCGACCAGCGTCACGTCTGGGAAGTCAAAACCCTTCGCGACCATCTGCGTGCCCACCAGGATGTCGATGTCCTTAGCGTGCATTCGCGAGATAATCTCCTCGACTGCGCCTTTCTTTTGCGCGGTATCGCGGTCGAGCCGCTCGACCCGCGCCTGGGGGTAAAGCGTCCGGACAGTCTCTTCGACTTTTTCCGTCCCCATGCCCATCGAGCGGACTTTCTGCGAACCACAATCGGGACACAGCGTCGGGACGGGTCGGCGATGGTCGCAATAGTGGCAAAGCAGCGTGTTCGAGCGCTTGTGCAGACTCAACGCGACACTACAGTCATTGCACGAAAGCACGTGTCCACAGTCGCGGCACGAGAGGAGCGGCGCATAGGCCCGGCGGTTCAAGAAGAGCACGGTCTGCTCGCCCCGGGCGAGCCGCTCTTCGATGGCAATTTGGAGCCGAGGCGACAGGATCGCAGGGCTGCCGGCCCGGTAAAGCTCAGCAAGGCTCTCGATCATGACGTCCGGGAGCCGCGCGCCCGTCGCCCTTCTTAGTAGTTCTAGCCGCGTGATATCGCCATGGATCGAGTCATAAAACGTCTCGACGCTCGGGGTGGCCGAACCAAGGATGAGCGGCGCGCCAGTGGCTTTCGCCAGAAAACGCGCCAGGTGCTTGGTCGAATAGCGCGGCGTCGCGTCTTGCTTATAGCTTCCCTCGTGCTCTTCGTCCATGATGATGAGCCCGAGCCGGGTGAGCGGCGCGAAGAGAGCGCTACGCGGACCCAGAACAAGCGGGGTTCGCCCCTCGGCGATATCGAGCCAGGTCCGTTGCCGCTCGGCGGGCGTTAGGTTGCTGTGGAGCACGCTCACCGAACTGCCAAAGCGCGCCTTGAGTTGACCGACAACTTGTGCGGTCAGCGCAATTTCCGGCACTAGATAGAGCACTTGCCGCCCCTCCGCCATGGCCTGCCCGGCGCATTTCAAGTACACCTCCGTTTTGCCAGAACCGGTTACACCGAAAAGCAAGAAAGTTTGACCATCCATTTGGTTAATGGAATTTGAGAGCGATTCTATGGCTAATTTCTGCTCGTCTGTCGGTGGCGGGGCCAATGCCAGGGTCGGCTCCGCTTCAGGCGGCGGCACGAGGAGCTTGCCTTGGATCAGCGCCTTGAGGGTCGCATCGCTGACGCCGCATAGCGCCCGTAACTCCTGCAAGCTGAAGGCCGTGCCCGGCGCCTCCCGCAAGCGGGTCAGGACGAGCGTTTGGGCCGGGCGCTTGCGCGCGTAGGCGGTTAGGAACTTGTCAACGCTCGCCTGATCGGTGGTGAGGGTGAGGAGATCGTGTGCCCCCGCGCGCTCGTTCGCAAGCTGCAGCGAGATCACTTGCCGCACAAACCCCCTTTCGCGCAGCGACCGAAGCGCCCGCGAAAGGCTCGCCGCCAACCGAGTTTTCTTCTGGAGCACTAGCCGCCCGTCGGCTTCCTCCAGCATTTTCAGGACTTCCAACTGGGCCGCCGTCAGGTGGTCGTCTGGTCCAGGATCGTCAGCCTTTTCGACCACGGTTTGGATGCGGTCCTGCGCGCCCGGCAGCACAAAAAGGCTCGTGGCTGAACCAAGCTCGCAGGCGTATTCGTCCGCGATGAATTGCGCCAGCTTCAGGCCGTGGGGCGGAAGGCTGAGCCCTGAAATTGGCGGAGAGGCCGGCCGAAGTTTTTCGGCCGGGAATAGCAGCTCATCGGCCGCCAGACGCCCCGAACTCACGACAACACCCAGCAGGGTACGCGTCCCGAGTGGCACCAAAACAACATCGCCTGGCT
>JALHPH010000127.1:0-2256 GCA_022842565.1 Fimbriimonadaceae bacterium | reverse complement strand
GCGGATCGAGGTAGGTGAACAGCGAGCCTCCGCCCGCATGACGGGGATCGAGCGCGACCTCGGCGACCGTCAGCCGCTCCGTATTATCCGTGCTTGGCCTCAAACTCTCGCATGTACTCGGTGAGGGCCGTCACCGCTTCGATTGGCACTGCGTTGTAGATGCTTGCGCGGCATCCGCCCACGGATCGGTGCCCCTTCAGCTCCAGCATGCGCTGCTCCTTGGCACCCGAAATGAAGGCAGTGGTCAGTTCGTCCGTCGGCAGGGTGAAGGTCACGTTCATACGCGATCGGCTCTGCTTTTGCGCATGGCCCGAATAGAAGTCGCTCGAGTCGATGAGGTCGTACAAAAGCGCTGCCTTCCGCTCATTAAGCTCCTCCATCTTCGGCACGCCGCCCATTTTCAGCACATGCTTGAAAACAAGCCCGCACACATAGATGCTCCAGCATGGCGGAGTGTTGTAGAGCGAGTTGTTTTCGGCGTGAATTCGGTAGTCCAGCATCGGCGGCAGCCCTTCGGGGATGCGCTCTAGCAGGTCCTCGCGCATGATGACGAGTGTTGCGCCCGCTGGCCCGATGTTTTTCTGCGCACCGGCATAGATCAGAGCATATTTGGAGACGTCCACTTTGCGCGACAGGATGTTCGAGGACATGTCGCAAATCCACATGCCTGTGCCGTCCGGATCGTGCAGGTAGTCAACGCCTTGGATCGTTTCGTTGCTGGTGAAGTGGGTGTACGCGGCACCGTCGTGGCGAGTGAGTTCGGCCAGCCGAGGCGCATGGTCGTAGTTCGTACCCTTCGCGTCGAAAATCACTTGGGCTTGGCCGCCGTCCAGCTTGGCTGCTTCCACAGCCTTCTTGCCCCAGCTTCCGGTCACCGCTAGGTCTATGGACTCACCAGTGCGTCGCAGGTTCATGGGCACCATGGTGAACTGCAGCGACGCGCCACCTTGCAAGAAGAGCACACGGTAGTTATCCGGAATGCCCATCAGCGCCTTGATGTCGGCGATGGCGTTATCGACTACAGCCTCAAAAGCCTTGCTGCGGTGGCTCATTTCCATGATGCTCACCCCTGTGCCGCCATAGTTCATGACCTCGTCACGGACCTGCTCTAGGACTTCGACCGGCAGGGCCCCTGGGCCAGCGGAGAAATTGAACGCGCGATCATACGGAAGACTTGTCTTGACGCCACTCATATAGGCACTTTACCACGCGTCTCGCACGTCTAAACTCTCATTCATGATCCCCTTCTTGCTTCTGTCACTCGCGAGCGCGGCGCCTTTCGAAATCGAGTGCTATCGCGGTGCACCACTCCCGAATGCGATTGATTACTGGGCCGTTCAGGACGCCTTCATCGAGTCGCAAAGCCCGGATGCCACATATGGCGCCGATCCATTGCTTTCGGCTGGACCGGGAAAGGCGATCCTTCTTCGATTCGGTGATTTGGGGCGAATGGTGCCCCCCGGGTACCGAATCGAATCGGCAAGTATTGAGCTTCGCCCGGTGCTCGGGGCTCGGCCACTCCCTTCGAGCGCGGCGACTCTATTGAAGCCCTGGCAAGAGGGTCCGGGCCGACGTGGACCCAAGGTAAACCCCATCGCTCCGCCCAAGGGCGCCAAGAGCCTGCAGGATGCCGTCAGTTGGAGCGAAGCGCTCGGCGGCATTCCTGGAGTGGCGTGGGGGCAGATGGGCGCGCGAGGCGCAACGGACGCTGCGAGCCTGGAGATCATCTCGGTTTATCGGGAAGATGGCACGCTCGTCCTTTCTGGGCTGGGCGACTGGGGGCGACAGCACTTTCAGCAGCCGTTCGAAATGCACGGCGTGCGGCTGGAGTTTCCTGCCGTCGTTGATTTTGCGAGCTCTGAATTCCCCGATCCGGGGGCGCGGCCCAAGTTACGGCTCTCGCTGGTTCCGGTCACTCCGCAAGGGGTTGATTTGGCGGTTGACGGCTTGCAGGAAGCAAACGGAAAGTGGTCTGCGTCGGTCACCGCCTCCGCTCCGACACGCGCTCGATTGAGTTGGGTGCGGAACGGCGTGGTCGCCGAGCAGCGGGAGGTGGATTTGTCACCGACAGCCAAGCAGTTCGAGTGGATACAGGCAAAGGCCGGGGATGTGGTTCTGGTTCGATTGGAATCGGGCAGCGAAGACCCTAATCCGCGCAACAACGCGCGCCAATCAAGCTCGGCGGCTGTGGCCGTTTCGCTGTTGGCCGCGCCGGGCCAGTTGTCCGAGCGAGCGCTCGCCGACTTGGCTATTGCC
>JALHPH010000126.1 GCA_022842565.1 Fimbriimonadaceae bacterium | reverse complement strand
GCTCAGGCCCTTATGCTTACGCAGGGTGTCGAATCGGTCGAGGCGACCGGTCAGCATTTTGTGCGGGTAGGCTTGGTGTCCCGTGTCCCAAATCACCTTGTCCGGCGGCATCTGATAGGTCGCATACATGGCGACGGTGAGCTCGACGGTGCCCAGATTGCTGCTGAAGTGGCCGCCCGTCTGGCTGACATTGGCCACGATGTTCTTGCGGACCTCGTCGGCGACTGTGCGTAATTCCGCGTCAGAAAGTTTGTGAAGTTCAATCGGATCAACGATTTGTGTTAGGAAATGGGCCGGATCCATGGTAAGAGATTCCTAGGGGTTCGGGTTCTGCAAACTTCGCTCCCCACATGCATTAGTACGGATGAAGTTCACGGCAGTTGCCGCCGAAACTCTAATAAGTACAGGATACAAGGGTGCGTGACGGACCGATAGTTCCGTGTGCCGCACGCAATAAGTTTGGGTTATGGCGAAATCGACTCTGGCACCGTTCCATAATACGCGCGCGGAGATCCTTATTGGATCGCCGGCCAAGCGTATCTATGGTTGGGTCGATCCGCTTTCCGAAGAGAGCCTGGTATTCCAAAGCGACTGCCGCGACGAAATTCTGCCGGGCACTCCCGCCATCATCATTTTCCGAAATGTCTCGGTGACGATGGCCGCCCAAACGGTTTTCGATCGCAAGTATGACGACAAGCTCGTTTTCCACTCGCCACCCAGCTACATGAAGCGCCGTGGCGATTCCACCGCCCGCGTGCGCGGAGTGATTGACGTGGCCTATGTCCAGAGCGAAGACGGCGCCTATTACAGCGAAGTGCTCGACGTCAGCGAAAGCGGAATGGCATTTATCTGCCTCGATTTTGTTCGTCCGGGAACCGAGCTTTCCTTGTCGGTGAAACTCGACCGCAAAGAAGTCACTTTCAAGCTGCGTGCGGCCTATTGCCAAGCTGTCGAAGCCAACATTGCGGCTTACCGGGTCGGCGGCATCATCGTCGGCATGTCTCGAACTGATCAGGTGCGCTGGCGACAAATGATCGCGCAAGGCGCAGCCTAACGGTCGGCAGCAGCGCGTCTCAAACGATCCCACACTGCTTCCCATTCCGATGAATCGGGCGGCGCTTCCACGCGAATCGTGTCCCAACCCATGCGGTCGGCTTCCGCGAGAGCGGCATAGAGCCGTGCGGCATAGGCTGCGGGTTCGGCGGGCATCACGATGTTTTGGCCACCCTTGCGGAACGAAAGCCCATGATCGGTCGGCAAAAGGACTTTGACGATCTCGACCGGCGTTTGCGGTTGGTAATGCGCGCGGTGGGTGCCCGGGCTTCGGCTGCTTTGCCCACCCTGTCCGACTGGCTTGCCCAAGTGCTCGCTCAGCAATCTCTTTGTGAAGAAGCCCTCGCGCAGGATGGTGGGGTGGGCTTCATCGGTGAGGTCCAATACGGTGGATTCCAGCCCAACCCGGCATGGCCCGCCATTCACCACACCAGCCACTTGTCGCGCGATTTCGGGGTCTAGGTCCTCGACCCGTGTCGCCGAAAGTCGGGTAAACCGATTGGCGCTGGGCGCGGCCAGTGGCTGGCCGACCCTCCTGAGCAGCGCTAGAGCGATGGGGTGGTTCGGTACCCGGATGCCTACTGTCGGTTTGCCGCCGGTCGTTTCCAGCGGGACTCGCTCCGTTTTCTCCAGGATGAGCGTGATCGGGCCGGGCCATAGCTTGGCGGCCCGGCGAGCAGTGGAGTTGAATATTGCGAATGGTTCAAGACTCTCGAAATCGGGTCCGTGCACGATGAGCGGGTGCCCAGCGGGGCGCCCCTTTACTTCATAGATTTGGCGCACCGTATCAGGATTGGTCGCGATGCCTGCCAAGCCGTATACGGTCTCCGTCGGGATGACAACCAAATGGCCCGCGAGAAGCGCCTCGGCGGCTTGGGTGAGCGAAAGCTCGGTCATGGTGCCAGGGCCTCCTGTAGTGATGCAAGCATCTGATCGCGATTTGGCTGGGTGCCGGTCCACCAATGATAGCTGGCTGCTCCCTGTTCAACCAGCAGCGAGCGACCATCGACCCCGCGCCAGCCTGCGCAAGTGGCCCGCGCGATCCAAGCCGTGCCCGCTTGGGCGTAGTTGAGATCAAGCGCCACACCTGGCACTTCTGCACTAAAGTTTGTTTCGAGAGGCTCACCGCCGCGCTCGCTGCTAGTGGAGTTCACCACCCACCGGAAGCTTTCGGCATCGCCAGTCGATGCCAAGTCGGCGTTCACACTAAGCTCGGACAGTAACCGCTCAGCCCGGGCAGGCGTGCGATTCCAGAGTGTGATTCTTGCTCCCAGCTCGCTCAGCGCATATAGCGCGGCCCGCGCGGTTCCGCCCGCCCCCAGCAGCAGTACCTTCTCATCGGCCTGCAAGCCAAGCTCCCGCAAGACCTCGACCAATCCCAAGGCATCGGTATTGATCCCCTCGCGGGTGGACAGCCGCAACGTATTCACGGCTCCGAGCCGGCCCGCGATGTCGCTTTTGGAGGCGCACCAAGCAGCCGCCGCTTCTTTCAGTGGCAGAGTAACGTTCAAGCCGCGAAAGCCCAATTTCACCAAATGGTTAAGGGCTTCGTCAAACTCGTTAAGAGACACTCGAATCGCTCCATACGACTCCGGAATGCCAGCCGCAGCAAACATGCGCGGCGAAAGGGAGTGCGCAATCGGATCGCCGATGACCGCAAAATCGAGCGGTGGCGCCTCACGCCACTCGTACCAAGGGCTCATTTCGGATCTTTCTTGAAGGCATAGAGCCGCTGGCCAAAGAAATTCCAGAAAGCCACGATGCCAGTGGCGAGAACCGTTGCCACCCGCGCCCCGACCTTGTCGTCTTGCAGGTGCATCAGGTTAAAAACGATGCCGCTGATCAAAGTGTTCAGCAGAATTCCCGAGACAGAAATGATGACGAACTTCCGGAACTGAGCTGCTCGCTCTTCGGCGCCGGCGATCCGAAAAGTCCATTTTCGGTTCCAGAAAAAGCTGTTCAGCAGGGCAATCACACCGCCCGTCAGCGACGCAATCGGGAAGAACGCCGAGGCCGCATCGCGCGCATAGAGCGTGCCAATGCGCGCCTGCATGAGCACGTTGCCCACATGATCGCTTAGAAGCCCGCCGCCATAAGGGACCGCGAACTGCAAAGTCATTCTTATGTTGTAATCGATAAGGAACGAAAGCCCGCCCACCACGCAGAATTTTGCAAATTGCCGGACGATTTTTCGTTGAAAAATGCCTTGGGGCTTGACGATCGGCAGATCGTCTTCCTCGCTTTGCATCGTGTGCAGCAATCGCCGTGTGATCACCTTTTCCAGCAAGCGATTGAACTTCGTTCCAATGAACTCGCGCTCTGCGAGTGGGTGTACCAGGATGGAATCGACGCCGGAGCGATTGGCCCCCAGCACGTCGGTGAATATCTGGTCGCCAATCATCACGACTTCCTCGGGCGTTGCGCCGGTTTGCTGCATCGCAAACTGGAACATCGATCGGCTCGGCTTAAACTTTCCAACCGCCGCGGTGACGTTGAGTTCTTTGGCGAGCATCTGGAGGCGGGCCTGGTTCCGTGTGTTGCTCACCAAAACGATCTTGAACCCGATGGCTTGCGCTCTCGAAACCCATAGCCGGCTCGTCTCGGGGATCTCTTCGCTGCGCCAAGGGAGCAGCGTGTTGTCGGCGTCCAGCAAGATCAAGCGCTTACCAGACTCCCAGAGTAGCTGCGGTTCAATGGTCAGCAGGTTTTCGGATGCGCTTGTCGGGCAGAAGCGCCGACTCATGCGACCCGCTGCCATTCGGTTATATCGGCCGGGGGGCAGTCTCATTGGGCCACCGACCTGGCGCGGCGAATGTTATTCAAGTGGTCTCGGTAGGACGTGGCAAAAAGGTGATTGCCATCAGGCAGCGCCACATAGAAGAAGTAAGGGTGAGTTTCGGGAGCCATCGCCGCTTCGATGCTGGCCAGGCTCGGCGAACCGATCGGTCCGGGAGGCAACCCAGCATTCAAATACGTGTTGAACGGTGAGTCGACTGTCCGCACAACACCCGGCGGCAACACAAACCACCTTTGCAACGCGTAAAGCACGGTCGCATCAATCTCCAACGGCTGTCCTTTGCGTAACCGGTTCTGAATGACTCCGCTAATGCGAGGACGCTCGGGGTCTTTTTTTGCTTCCAGCTCTACTAGCGAGGCCACTGTGACGTGATCAAGTAGCTTCGAGCGGTCGCCGATCTTCGGCAGAGCTTTGCGCTGGAAAGCGCTCAGCTGCTCGCGGATCACATTCTCTGCTGGCGTTCCGGGCGGCAGGTCGTAGGTGTCGGGAAACAGGAAACCCTCTAGGCTTTGCAGATCCTCCGGCAACCAGGGAAACTCGGTGCGGAACTGGTCGGGCTTCTTGGTCGCGGCGACGTACTCTACGGCCGTGCACACTCCCTTTTGCTCCAAGATCGGGGCAGCGCGCGCGATCCACCAACCCTCCGGCATGCGGACCATTTGCTTGATCGGCTCGCTCAGCGCCACCATCACTTGCTCGGGAGTCATGCCAGGGCTCAGGCGGTAGCTGCCGGGTCTGAAGCTGGGGGTTTGGTTCGTGAAGCGTGCCCAAACTTCCATCATGGCGGCATTGCGCACGATGCCTTCGCGCTCCAATCGGTTCAGCGCCACGCGACGGGTGATCGGCCCCTCGAATCGGATGAGTCTTGCTTCTGCGGGGGACATCGGCTTGAGACCTTGATTCACCAGAAAAGCGGCCCCTGCCCCGGTGATTATCATGAGGGCAAGAAGGATCAGAACAAGTCGACGGAGCAATTTACGCATCTCGTGAAAAGTAACGCTGTAGTATGACGCAAGCGGCTTCGCTATCGACTAGTTTCTTGCGTTCGGCGGCGCGGCGTTCGGCCGCAATCAGGTTGGTGTGAGCTTCGTCGGTTGAGTACGCTTCATCGATCAACGCTACAGTAGCGCCCAGGCGTTCCAATTCGGCCGCCAATCGCCGCACAATACTGCTTGCCTTGGTCTCTTCACCGGTTGGGAGCAGCGGCAGGCCAAGCGCCAAGAGTTGAACCTCCTCTCGCTTAGCAAAACGGATCAGAGCCTCGGCGTCTTGCTTCAGCGTCCCGCTCGCGGCCAGCGAGGGCCGTGGCGATGCGATCCCGAACTCCTTTTCGCCCACGGCGAGGCCAATGGAACGGCTGCCGAAGTCGATGCCGAGCACTCTCAAGGCGCCCCCAAGGCGGCGACGATTTGGGAATGAAGCAGGCCGTTGCTGCTGAGCGCCTCGCCCCAGAGTCCCTCTTCGCCATGCAAATTGGTGCTGCGTCCACCGGCTTCGTGAACAATCAGCCAAGGCGCAGAAATGTCGTAGTGCTCCACGACGGGATCAACCATTGCGTCGATCCGTCCGCATGCAACCAACAAGTGACCATAGGCATCGCCCCATGTGCGGGTCGCCATCGCTTGCGAAGCGATGTTAGCTTCGAATGTCCCGCTAATCCCCCTCGCGCCCATGCTTTTGTGGCTGCCGCAGCTGATCAGGCTGCCGCTCAACATAGCGCGCGTGGAAACCCGGATCGGCTGCCCATTGCACTCGCTGCCCGCACCCAAAACAGCCGAAACCAATAGCCCGAGCGCCGGAAACACCATCGCCGCCACCACTGGTTTCCCGTCCTCCTCGAAGCTGAGAAGTCCGCCGTAAA
>JALHPH010000125.1:3514-5732 GCA_022842565.1 Fimbriimonadaceae bacterium | reverse complement strand
GTGGAGCCGAAACGGATTCACGGCACTCGGGTGGATCGCGATGACCCTTGCGGGCGGGGTTTTTGTCGCTTTGCAAGTCCTCGCCGCCGCGAGTATGCTCACCATCGTTTTATCTCCGGAAAACGAACGAAGCCGTCAGCCGTCAAAACCTCAGAAGTAACTTAACATGAAGTCTCGAATTCTCCTCTCCGCATTGCTCGCCACCCTTTTCTTGGTCGCCCCGGCTCAGACCGGCTCCGGCAGCGAGGCCCGCCAACGCAAGGCTGACTCAATCCTAAAGAAGGCTCGGCGCATCGACCTTCTTTCGCAGATCATGCCGTTGCTTTTGACCAAGGCCCAAATGAAGGAGCTCCTGCCTCCGATCGAGGCCGCCCGACGCGAAGTCACTCGCATCGAGCAACAGGAATACAACGAGTTGCTGAAGATCGAAGGGAAGCTGGACAGCGCCTACGCCGAAGCATTGAAGAACGAGCGCTCGCCCAACCGCGCCGCTCTTGCTGATGCGTACGCGACATTCAAATACATCCAGATTCGACGCAATGCGGCCGCGCAAGAAAACGTTACCCGCATGATGGAAGTTCTGACCAAAGTGCTGAACGAAGGCCAGAAGAAAGCGATGGCTGGATCGTTGAAGCCAACTCTTTCGGGCGTCGATCCCAGCAAAATGACGGAGACCCAGCGGATGCGCTATTTCGCAGGAGACATTCTCCTGGACCCAGAGACTTACCCGATCATCAGTCAGTTGGTCGCCAAGTAGTCTGGACGCGCTCATTCATGGCGCGGACCTTTTCGCCGAGCGCCTCACGGTACACCGTGAGGCGCTCGCTTAGTTTAGGGTCTGACACAGCCAAAATTCTCACCGCCATCAGTCCGGCATTGGCACCGCCACCAATCGCCATCGTCGCGACGGGTATCCCCGCTGGCATTTGCACGATGCTCTGAAGTGAATCCACTCCGCCAAGCGCCTTGGTTTGGACTGGCACCCCAATCACCGGCAGCACGGTGTGGCTGGCCACCATCCCCGGCAGGTGCGCGGCCCCGCCCGCCGCTGCAATGATCACGCTCAATCCTCGCCCCGCCGCCGTGGAGGCGTACTCGGCCATGCGTTCGGGCGTCCGGTGGGCCGAAACCACTTCCACTTCGTGGGCCACCCCAAATTCGCGCAGGATTTCGGCTGCTGGTTCCAGCGTCGGCCAGTCCGATTCGCTGCCCATGATGATGCCCACCCGGATGTTCATGCCCTAGATTGTAGCCATGGAAGAATTACCGGTGCTTTTCGGGCACCCTTCCCGTCACTTCAAACAGGAACAGCCTACGGCTATGCATACCTCTTCAATGTTTAACTCGACCGCGAATATCAAAGTCATCGGCGTGGGTGGCGCTGGTGGCAACGCTGTGAACCGTATGGTCAGCGAGGGCCTGGAGGGCGTCGAGTTCATCGCGGTGAACACCGACGCGCAAGTGCTGGAAGTGACTCTGGCTGGCCAAACGGTCCGCCTCGGCGAAAACACCACGCGTGGATTAGGCGCCGGCGGCGACCCCGAAATCGGCGCATCCGCTGCGAAGGAAAGCGAGCGCGAACTGCAAAGCGTCCTTGATGGCGCAGACATGGTTTTCATCACCGCTGGAATGGGTGGCGGTACCGGCAGCGGCGCGGCCCCCGTGGTCAGCCGACTCGCCAAGCAGATGGGCATTCTCACTGTGGCCGTCGTCACCAAGCCATTCACTTTCGAAGGCGCCCGCCGACGCAAGATCGCTGAAGAATCCTCGCTCCGACTGGCAGAGCACGTCGATACGCTCATCATCGTTCCAAACGACCGTTTGCTCGACGTGCTGGACAAAAAGGCCAGCATGCAAGACGCCTTTGCCGCAGCCGATGAAGTCTTGCGGCACGGCGTGCAAGGCATCAGCGACATCATCTTGAACGCGGGCCTCATTAACGTGGACTTCGCCGATGTTCGCAGCGTCATGAAGGATGCGGGCGTCGCCACGATGGGCATGGGAACGGCAATGGGCGAGCAACGTGCTCGGCTCGCAGCCGAAGCCGCCGCCACCAGCCCGATGCTGGAAACCGGCCTCCACGGTGCCAAAAAGCTTCTTGTCAACATCACCTCTGGCTCCAACTTTTCGCTCAGCGAGGTCTACGATGCGATGGAGTACCTTCAGCAGTTCGTCGATCCCGAAGAGGCCGAGATCTTCATGGGCCACGTGATTGACG
>JALHPH010000125.1:0-3504 GCA_022842565.1 Fimbriimonadaceae bacterium | reverse complement strand
CGTCAAGATCACGGTCATCGCGGCGGGAATCCAACGGGGAAAGGCTAGAAAGGCCGACCAAGACGTTTTCCCACAAGTGGTTGCCGAAGTTCAGCGCCATGCGGCCGCAGTCGAATCTGCTGCCCAGCGTCGACCCGAAGCCTCCGTTCCCAAGCCGATCGACATGGATGAGATTGAGATTGACATCCCAACCTTCCTGCGACGCCAACGGCTCGGCTCCTAACAATTTCTATAAGAAACCTAAGCGTACTGGTCCAACAATCGCCCTGCTCAAGACAGCAGGGCATTTTTTTGCCCGCTCCGGCTCAGAACTCGTCGATGCGCGAGAAGTAGATCACCGTCACCAGGTGTTGGGGGGTGATGAATTCGCCATAAATGCGGCTCATCAGGGCAATCACCTCGTCCTGAGTTCGAATCTCTGGGTTCTCTCGCTCAATATCGCGGGGAGTCAGTTCTTGAATCTGCTTGACTTCGACTCGGTCCAAAATCGCTGAGTAGAGTTTTTGGCGGCGACCATAGCGCACACCAAGCGTTACCCAAACGATCATGCCATCCTGGTACTTGTCCGTCTTATCACCAAGGCGGATCGTCGCCGACTTTCGACCGGTGCGCAGGATTTCTTCGTAAAGGTCAGAGTAGAAGTTCAGGGCAAACATAGGAAGCAGTTTTATTGTAGCGAATCAACCATGACAGCCGTTTGGATCGTCGTCCTCAGCCTTCTTGGCATCTATCTTCTGGCGCTCTTCGCGCTGGCATGGATCACTTTGCGCCCCTTTCGGATCCCGCTTTTCCTCACTGCCCGGGCGCTCGGGTTGCCGCAGGAATCGGTTGAATTCCAGACCAGCGATGGTATCACGCTGAGAGGCTGGTGGCTGGTTCCCGAGACTCCGCGCGCTGTGATAGTGCTCTCGCATGGCTATGTGATGAACCGCGCCGAGGGTGTTCCGCTTGCCAAGCGGATGTTCGAGGAGGGTTTTGCCGTGCTGCTTTACGATCTTCGCGCCCATGGTTATAGCGGCGGTAAGCGCACTTCGCTCGGCTGGGCTGAGCGGTACGACGTCGCAGCTGCTCTCAACCTGGCCGAGGAGCGCTTTCCGCAGCTGCCCCGCGTGGCGTGGGGAAGTAGCATGGGCGCCGCCGCCACTGTGTTTGCGCTTTCCCAGAAGCTCGCGACCGCTCAAGCGGCGATCCTGGACTCGGTTTATTCCAGGCTCAGCGATGCTAATGATGGTTGGTGGCACACGTTTTTGGGCCCCACCTGGAAGGAATTCGCCAAGCCGGTCAAGATCATCTGCCGCATGATGGGCGCGCCCAACCCCGCCCAAATCGATGTCGCCCGGGCGTTGCCCATGGTCCCATGTCCTTTGATCCTGCTGTATGGCGAAACTGACCTCATCGTGCCTACGGCCAGCCAGCAGCGAAACCGAGCCGCCGTGCCGCAAGCTGACTTCGCACTCTTCTCTGGGTGTCAGCACTCTCAACCGCGGTGGGTCGATCCGGACCGCTATGACGACCTTGTTCTGGGCTTCCTCAAGCGAATTGACATACTTTCTTAGGCATTTCGGCATGTTTTTTGGTTAAGAATTCGTATTCATAAGATAGAATCCAGTGGTTTGTCCGTCCAAGTATTGAGTCCGAATGAAGCCAATCGACTTACAACAGAATCCGTGGCCGCTGGAACAGCTCCAGCGCATGGCAAAGCACGACCCCACCCGCGTGGAGGGCATCCTTTCGTGTCTGATGCAAGACCATCCCGATCTCCTCGTTGACCTCGTCATCGGCGCGGTTGATCAAGAGATGCTGACCATTCAACAGGCTTCCGAGTGGACTGGCCTGGAGCACTACGAGGTCGAGCGACGGCTCTACGATTTCCGCCGCGCATACGCCTACTCCGAAGTCGCGATCGAGCGAGAGCCCCGAGCAGGCGTGGCCCGCTTGGCCGGGATGAACGTCACCGTTTGGGAGATCGTGCGCGAGTATCGCAAACTTGGTTCGGTAGAAGCACTGAGCCAAAGCTTCCCGGATTTGACGCGGAAGGACCTGGCGGTCGCACTTCGGTTTGCCGAGGCACACCCTGGCGAAATCCAGCAACAGATCGAGCAATACGAAGCTGTCGTCAACCGACGAAAGACCGAATACCCGTACGCCGACTAGCAAACGCTCCATAATGGAGCAATGACCGCGCCGGACACCGTTCAGATCCCGTTGCCCCACGTTCGTTCGGGCAAGGTGCGCGATGTTTATGATCTCGGAAGTGAGCTTCTGATGGTCGCTTCCGATCGCATCTCCGCCTTCGACGTGATCATGCCGGACCCACTGCCGGGCAAGGGGATCATCCTCAACCAGCTAAGCGCATTCTGGTTTGAAAAACTGCAGTCGCTCGTTCCTAACCATATGGTTTGTGCCGATGACCGGGTCATTGCAGAACAGGTGGGGGCTGAAATTCCTTGGCTCAAAGGCCGATGCATGATCGTTCGGAAGTGCGAACCTATCGCCGTCGAATGCGTCGCGCGGGGCTACTTGGTAGGGTCCTTTTGGAAGGAGTACGCGGGCGGAAACCGAGTGATCCATGGGCATGTGCTCCCTGATGGTCTGCGCGAAAGCGACCGTCTCCCCCAGCCGATCTTCACCCCCGCCACCAAAGCGGAAACCGGACACGATGAGAACATCTCTTTCGAGGAAATGAAGCATTTGGTAGGTCCGGATCTTGCCGAGCTACTGCGCTCGCTCACGCTCGAAATCTATCGAATCGCCGCCGAGCACGCTGCGAACAGCGGCCTGATTCTGGCTGACACCAAGTTTGAATTCGGGCGCGCCGCCGGTCAGCTCGTCTGGATCGATGAAGCCCTCACGCCGGATAGCTCCCGGTATTGGGATGCCGCAGCTTACACACCGGGAATCGCCCAGCCTAGCTTCGACAAGCAGGGCCTTCGCGATTACTTGGAGACCCTGACCTGGGATAAGCAGCCCCCTGGCCCCAGCTTGCCCGCCGAACTGATTGAGCGACTCAGGGAGCGCTATCTGGCCGCCTATCAGCGCCTCACCGGTCATGTTCTGGCTCTATAACCTCCTGATCACTTTCACCAGCCCGCTATGGGTGCCGGTGACGGTCCTGCGGTCGCGAAAGCGCCACCTGAGGCCAAACTGGAAGGAGCGCCAGGGCGACATTGAAGTCAAGTTGCCCGCCGAAGGAACCCGGATCTGGCTCCACGCGGCCAGCGTTGGCGAGACGCTTGCCGCCGTCCCCGTGGTCAAAGAACTGCGCAAGCAGCAGCCGAATTGCGTCATTTTCTTTTCAGTGACCACCAGCAGTGGACATCAAACCGCAACTGACCATTTGGTCAAAACCGGGTTGGTGAACCAACTCAGCTACTTCCCCATTGATGTATTGCGATTCACCCTCGCGGCCCTCACCCGAGTACGACCCGATGTGGTCGGAATCATGGAAACAGAGATTTGGCACAACTTCCTGTGGAGCGCAAAAACGCTCGGGAGCCGGTGCGT
>JALHPH010000124.1 GCA_022842565.1 Fimbriimonadaceae bacterium | reverse complement strand
CACCCTAACGTACTGTTCCAGACGAAAGTTCAACTCCGAATGGATTCCTTACTGGATTTAGCTTAATTGGCGCTACCTGAAACGTTGCTGTTTGGGCCGCTCGCGTCGAAGTCAATGTCTCCGGTGACTCGTGCAGTGAGCCAATCCCGAACCTGGCCAAAAATCTTTGGCTCGGCCTTGGAGGTCGGCATGGCGTACTTCATAGCCAAGTTTTCTTTCGGAGCTTGGTCGGTTTCAAAGACCAAAATTGGATTCGCTGCCGTCACATCTGCCAACTTCTTGCCAGCAACTTCGATGTTGTAAGCGTAGGCATAGGTCTTCTCTGGGCTCGCCTTGCAACCCCATGGCTTCGCTGGGTCCATCAGCTTGATTGGCATCACCGGATTGTTCTCCATCTCCTTGATTTCTGCATCATTCTGCTTCAGGAAAGGACGAACGTCGGTCATCCAGGTTGCCGCTGCGGGCAGTTTGCCGTTCTTCAAGTCGTAAGCCACGAGCGCTTCGCGAATTGACTTCAGGTCTGCGGTGCAGGCAACGAGGGGACCCACGGTGCCGATAGCAGCCTTCCCGGCATTAAACGCCATGAAGCCGCCGATACCGCAAATCAAAATACAGACGGCAGAGACGCTGATCAGGACGATGGAAAGCGTGTTGTTTTTCTTTCCAGGAATGGGCGGTGGCGCATACATGTGACCATTGTATCCCGATTATTGGGTTAACTGAAAAAAGTGGACCAAAGACCAGCCATTCCCAGCGTGCATCAGCTTGCAAATGACCTTGAGGCACAGGGCGTGAGCGGTCTTTTGGCGCGAAAAGCCGCCCGCGCGGTCACAGAAAGAGCCCGCGAAACCGGACAAGCCCCGCCCGACTGGCTTAAAACTGCGCTGGACTTTGTTCGGGACCAAGAGAAGAGCGCTTTGGGCGTGGTTCTGAACCTCAGCGGCACGATTCTGCACACCGGCCTTGGTCGCGCGCCGCTCAGCGAAGCGGCCATCGAGGCAGTCACTCGGGCGTGCCGCCACACGGCCCTCGAACTCGATCTAGAAACCGGCAGCCGAGGTGACCGGCAAACCTGGGTTCGATCCATGCTCTGCGAGCTCACTGGGGCCGAGGACGCCCTGGTGGTGAACAACTGCGCCGCTGCGGTGGTACTGACCCTCACCGCGCTCACGGGCGGCGGGGAAGTCGTGCTCAGCCGGGGGGAAATGGTCGAAATCGGTGGTGCGTTCCGGATGCCCGAGATAATCAAGCTCAGCGGGGCGAGGCTAGTTGAAGTAGGCTGCACCAACAAGACCCGCATTGGCGACTATGAAGCCGCACTTTCCGAGAACACCCGGGCGCTCCTGCGCTGCCACCGCTCGAATTTTGCGCTCATTGGCTTTCAGGAAGAAGCAAGCGCAAGTGAGCTTGCCGCGCTGGCCCACTCAAAAGGCCTTCTTTTCCTCGAAGACCAAGGCAATGGCTGCCTCATCCAAACCGATCAATCCGGCCTAAAGCCCGAGCGGACTCTTCGCCAGGCTATCGAGGGCGGCGCGGACGTGGTGATGGCGAGCGGCGACAAACTCCTTGGCGCGGCGCAAGCTGGTCTCATTCTTGGTCGCAAGGATCTGATTGCAACCATCAAGAAGCATCCGCTGGCCCGGGCCTTCCGGATCGACAAGCTCAGCCTTGCCGCCCTTGCCGCCACGCTGCAGCAATACACGCTCGATCAACAATCTGAGATACCGACGCTGTGGGCCATTCGCCGCCCGCAGTCCGAGATTCGCGCGCAAGCCGAGCGCCTTTTGGCTCAGCTGAATTACCCTCAGCTAGAACTAGTAGGGACAGTGACCGAAGTGGGCGGTGGATCGATGCCAGGTCAGGGATTGCCCAGCATCGCGCTGGCCATCAACTCGCCGCAACCCGACCAACTCGCCCGCAACCTCCGTCTCGGAGCCCCCGGCATCCTTGGTTTTGTGAGCAAGGGCCGCGTCATGCTGGACTGCAGAACCCTGCCCCCGAGCGAAGAAATTGCATTCGTGGCTAGACTGAGCGCAGAACTCGCATCATGGTCGATGAACTCCTAAGAGCCAGCTATAACGATATGGTTCGAGCGTTTGTGAACCTGCTCGATGTCTGCGAACCAGGCGAGGGCGACCATGCCGAGCGCGTCGCCGTCTACGCAGTCGCGACTGCCGAAAAGATGGGTTGGAGTAACGAGAACCTCGTTCATCTGCGTCGCGCGGCACTGCTCCACGATGTCGGAAAAGTCGCCATCGACCGCAACCTGTTGCGAAAACTGGGCGATCTGGACGAAGACGACCTGAACGGCCTCAGGCTGCACGCCGCGATGGCTGAGAGCCTCCTCTCGGCGCTTCCTTGGCTCGCGCCCGCCATCCCCATGATTCGCCACCACCACGAGCGATGGGACGGCGAGGGTTACCCGGCTAGGCTCTGTGGGGCCGCCATCCCACCGGGCGCGCGGGTGATTGCCGTGGCAGAGGTCTTTGACCACGTTGCGTATGGCTCCAGTTACCGCGAACCAATGGGCCGAGAAGAGGCCTGTGCAGAGATTTCTGCGCACTCCGGCACACAGTTCGATCCGGAAGTTGTGACCGCTTTTCTCAAAATCGAATCGGTCATCCAGCCTGCCTAAGTCATAAGACCCGAACGAAATCAAGTTCAAAAGTGGTACACTCTTGTTCATATAGCGGAGCCAAATCGGGCGGCGCATGCCGTCTTTTTTTGTTCCAAAAATAAAATGGAGAATGCGAGATGGACATTTTTGGAATGCTGAACCAGATCGCGACCGAGCGTGATATTCCGGTGCAAGACCTTGTACATGAACTGGAAGAAGCGGTTGCGGTCGCTTATAAAAAATATGTGGGTTCCCAGGGGGAAGTGACCATCAAAATCGATCCGAAGAAGGGCTGGGTTGCCGCGATTGAGAAGGAAGTCGTGGGCGAGGTGATGGACCCGAACCTGCAGATTGGAGTTCGCGAAGCTCGCAAGCTGCGCCCCGAAGCCGAAATCGGCGAGTTCGTCCCAGTCGAAGTGGACACGAGCCGATTTGGTCGCATAGCCGCGCAAACCGCCAAGCAAGTGCTTCACCAAAAGCTACGTGAAGCCGAGCACCGCCGCGTGACCGGAGTCTTCGCCGACAAGCTGAACGACATCATCACCGGAACTGTGGTTCGCCGAGAAGAGCAAAACGTCTTTGTGGAAGTGAATCGCGTCGAAGCGAAACTGCCGAAGTGGGAGCAAGTCCCTACCGAGCCTTATCGCCCGAACGACATGATTCGCGTTTATGTTCTGCGAGTAGAAGACGGCCGGCGTGGACTCGAAGTGATCGTGAGCCGCACGCACCCCAATCTCCTCCGCCGACTCTTCGAACTGGAAGTGCCCGAGATCGCAGACGGCACCATCGTGCTGAAAGGCGTAGCTCGCGAGCCCGGCCAACGAAGCAAGGTGGCTGTGCTCAGCATGGACGAGCGCATTGACGCCATCGGCGCCTGCGTCGGTCCGCGCGGTTCCCGCGTCCAGGCCATCGTGGACGAGCTTTACGACGAGAAGATTGACATCGTCCCTTATAGCGAGGACCCCAAGGTTTACATTCAAAACGCTCTCAGCCCTGCCAAGGTGAACAACATTCGCATCAACGCTGACGAGCGAAGTGCCTACTGCGTCGTGCCCGATTCTCAACTCTCGCTTGCCATCGGTAAGGGCGGACAAAACGTCCGGCTGGCCGCACGGCTCACGGATTGGAAGATCGATATTCGAAGCGAGACTCAGGCGGCCGAAGCCGCCGCGACCAACAAGCCGAAGCGTCAAGCCGAGGGTGGGGAGTGAAAACCCTTGCCAACACGTTCGTGCGTCGCATGCCGCACTAAAGCCGAATCGAGTCTGCTCGTTCGGTTTCGCCTATCCGCCCAGGGGGAGTGGTCCAAGGACCCTCGCCGCGGAACTGGGCGCAGCCTTTACTGGTGCGGGAGCGATCGCTGCCGTCAGCGCATCCTGGCAAACAATCTTGCCGCCAGGGCCCTGCGCAAACCCATTGGGTCCGACCTCCGCGCGGCCTTCGAAAGAGAAATCCTGTGTCAACCAACATCATGAGTCAAAACTATTCAATTGCTAAACTCGCCGAAGAGTACGGCGTAGCCAAGGCGACGATCGAAATGGCCGTCAAAGCCCTTGGGCTGCTACTGGACGGCGACGAGTTCCTCGCGGACAAGGATGAATTCGAACTCCTTAGCGAGGATCTTGAAACAAAGCGCGGCCGCAAAGAAGCCATCCTGCACCCAGGCGCAACTCCAAAGGACATCGCTGAAGCGCTTGGCCTGAAGCTCACCGACGTGCAGAAGGCACTCATGGTGAAGCTCAAAGTCGTCGCGTCTCCCTCTGCCGCCATGAAAGAGGAGGTTGCCGAAAAGCTCGCAGCCGAGTTCGGCTACAGCGTGATTTGGCAAGCCGAGCAAGCCGCTGCTCCGGTTCAGCCTGCTCCGAAGCCAGCGACGAAAGTCGCCGGTAAGGTGACTCACCAACCGATCCACCGCCCGCCGGTTGTCACGATTCTGGGCCACGTCGACCACGGCAAGACTTCCTTGCTCGACTTCATCCGCAAAGCAAACGTCGCAGCCAAGGAGTTCGGCGGTATTACGCAGCACATTGGTGCGTATCAGGTCTCGCGTCCCGAGGGCACCATCACCTTCCTCGATACCCCTGGCCACGCGGCGTTCACCGCCATGCGCGCCCGAGGAGCTAGAGTCACCGACATCGCGATCTTGGTCGTGGCCGCCGATGACGGCATCATGCCGCAGACGATCGAGGCCATCGGCCACGTTCAAAACGCCAATGTCCCGATGATCGTGGCGATTAACAAGATCGACAAGCCTGGCTCGAACCCAGACCGAGTTCTGCAGCAACTCACCGAGCACAACGTGATCGCAGAAGCCTTTGGTGGCCAGACCATTACCTGCCCAGTCTCAGCGCTGACCGGTGAAGGCGTCCCTGGCCTGCTCGAAATGATCCTGCTTCAAGCCGAAGTGCTCGACCTAAAGGCCGACCCACGTGGCGCGGTTTCGGGAGTCGTTATCGAAGCCAAGCTCGACAAGGGCCGCGGACCGGTCGCAACCGTACTTATCCAAGAGGGAACCCTCAAGATTGGTAGCTCGGTGGTGGTCGGCAAGTCCTTTGGCAAGATCAAAGCGATGACGAACCACCTGGGCGAGCGCATGACCGAAGCGGGACCCTCCACGCCGGTCGAAATCCTGGGCCTAAACGAAGTCCCCGGCGCAGGCGACAAGCTAGAAGTGGCTGACGACGAGCGAAGCGCGCGCGTCCTCGCCGAAGAGCGCGTCCAAACCGCTCGCGAAGCCGACCTCACTGGTGTCAAGAAGACCATCACGCTCCGAGACATCCGCCGTCAAATCGATCAAGAGGGATTCAAGACACTCAACTTAATCATCAAGGCCGACGTGCAGGGAAGCGTGGAAGCCGTGAAGGGCATGCTCGAGAAGATTCACAACGAGGAAGTCGATGTGAAGATCGTGTATGCCGGTGTGGGCGCGGTAACCGAAAGCGACGTGCTGCTAGCCAGCGCATCGGACGCCATCATCGTCGGCTTCAACGTCCGCCCAGAGGGCAAAACGAAAGCCGAAGCCGAAAAGCGCAACGTTGAAATCCGAACCTACGCGATCATCTACGAACTGGTCGAGGATATCGAAGCGGCCGTCAAGGGCATGCTCGAGCCGAAGTTCGAAGAGGAGTCG
>JALHPH010000123.1:1337-5755 GCA_022842565.1 Fimbriimonadaceae bacterium | reverse complement strand
AAGTGAAAACGGTCACAAGGTAAACTCGCCCCCACGCCCCGGTAGCTCAGGGGATAGAGCAGCAGCCTTCTAAGCTGTTAGTCGGAGGTTCGAATCCTCTCCGGGGCGCCAAAGCCTTCTAGTTGTCCAGACCGGACGCAAAGGGATGCTGCTGCCATTCCACTTCTCCCTTGATGGGAGAAGTCGGTGAGTGTCGCACAACCCCCTCTCGCGTAGGGCTGTGCGCGCCAAGGGTACAACTACGGGAAGCATGACCGGACCCGGGGAGCCAACCCCCGCCATACTCCCACCCCTTGAGCCGACTCTAGGTTGGCCGACCCTTTGGGGAAGCCTTCTTGGCTTGGCCATTGCATTGGGCTGGACCGCGTTCTCGCCTCCGGTGCATCAGGCCCGGGCGAGCCTCGTCCTCAGCCTGCCAGCGGGCGATAGCCAGGGGATGGTGCGAGTCACGGCGCCCAGCAGCTCCGCGACAATGGCCCTCTATGGGTTCGCCACCAGCGACAACGTGCTGATGTCGGTCGCCAAAACCATGAAGCTGCCGCTAGAAGAAGCCAGGGGGCGGCTGGCCGTTTCAGCCGATATTCCTGCGAACCAGGTGATCGTGGCGGCCAACGATGGCGATCCCAAGCGAGCCGCGCAGATGGTGACGCTGGTGCTCGCCGAGCTTGAGCGGCTGAACCGTGAGATCGGTTTTACGCTGGGGAGCCGGCAAGCCGCCGGACTCTATTCCGCCCTGAAAGATCGCAAAGAAGAGCGCAAAAAACTGCTGGCTAGCCTCACCGAACTGCAAAAGCAGCAAAAAGCGCCGGTCAGCATCGCGGCGACTGCCTCGGCAACGGTCTATCTGGTGAACTACCGCCTCGCCGAGCTTGAACTGGTTGCCGCCGAAACGCGTCTGACCAAGCTTGCCGGGGAAGAGCAGAAATCGCGCCAGTCGCCCAATCTGCCCAGCGTCATTCTGCAGCGCATCGAACCGCAGCGACAAAGGATGCTACAGGCCGAACTCGCCTACCGCAATGGACAAACTGTTTATGGCCCCAAGAGCCCCGAGCTCGCGGGTCTCAAGGCGGCTTTTGATGCATCGGCAGCCCGCTACAGCCAAGCTGTGCGGGGTGAACTGGAACGCGCGAATTTGGGGCTTTCGGAAGAGGCGTCCGCGCTCCAAGCGGCTGTCATCACTCAGCGCTCCAAGCGAGATTTTTGGCGCGATCGCGCGGAACAAGCTCCCGAAGAAGCCAAAAAGCTCATCCGGCTCGAATCGCAGATCGCAACCCTCGATCGGGTCGTTGCAACGCTCGAAGAACGGTACCAGCTCGCGCGAATTCAGAGCGCGGTGGACCGAGTTCAGTGGGCCCAGCTTGGCCCTGTCAGCCTTGCGCCCGAGCCAATCAACCGAACTTATATTCCGAACGGCCTGGTCGGGTTGGTGCTCGGCGGAGCGCTCGGGGTCATGTTCCACCAGCGGCGCAGGCCTCGATAAGCTCAATCCATCGACCGTAGTGCCGATCCGGGTGAAAGTTCTCTTCAAATAACTGGCGGGCAGCCATTTTACGAGTTTCGTGCGGGTGAGTCGGGTCCAATACGGCGGCAAGCACGGCGCCCGGGTCTTCGCCCCAATCCACCTGAACACCTGCACCCTTGGCGAGCGCCGCGAAATCCCCTTTTTGGATAGTGCTGATGATCGGGAGTCCCTGAGCGAGGTTCTCAACCGGTTTATTCGGGATTCCGCCCTCGAAGTTGGCGGACGCCCGATAGGGCACGAGCCCCCAGGCGGCAATCCCCTGCAATGCGCCCAGCCGAATTGCATCTAAATTTCCTAAATACTCGGTGTTACGGAGCTTGGCCACCCACTGCCGAAGCTCGGGCTCGC
The DNA here is from genome assembly GCA_022842565.1 of Fimbriimonadaceae bacterium. Lineage (GTDB taxonomy): Bacteria > Armatimonadota > Fimbriimonadia > Fimbriimonadales > Fimbriimonadaceae > JAFLBD01. The sequence continues at coordinate 3,885 of JALHPH010000123.1, read as the reverse complement.
GATCCCCTGAACCGCAGATCGCCACCTGAAGCGCTTTGCCCTCGACTGCCTCGCACAGCGCCTGCAGGCGAGCCATGTCGAGCGTTTGGCCCAGGGCTCCGGCGTAAACCAGCAAGGGGTAGTTGGCCCATTCCGGGTGGGCCGCGAGCCACCTTTCCCGTGCGGACTGCAACTCGGCGGGATCGCACGCGACCGGCTCAAACGACATGGGGATCACCTCGTCAAGTGGGCGTTGGACTCGGCCCGCGTAGCCAAGCGCCCAGTCCAGTGCCCCGGCCCCATTCGCTGTGATGCCGCTCGCCGACTGAAAAACCCGCGCGGCCTGGCGCTGAAAACCCATAGCCGCAGAAATGCCGCGCCCAAGGGGCTGTTGCCAACTCGGCAGATTCAGCCAATAAAGGTCGGGGTATTGGTCGCGCACGTCCACCAACCACGGCACGCGGTGCGACTGGCAATACTCCGCGACCGCCAGTGCGCTCTCAATGGGTGGATAGCTGAGCACCACGCAATCGGGAGGCGGCAGGACCGCTGCCTGACGCAAAAAGTCCTCGGCGACCGTGCGGTGGTCCCTCAATCTTTGCAGCGAAACATTTCGGCTGTAGCCCAGCGCACGCATCAGTCGCATGGTCACACCGCTCGGCAATTGAACCTGAATTGCCTCCGGACGGCGCATCGCCCTAGTCTTGTGAGAGTACTGCGAAGCCCACCAAGTAACCTCGTGCCCGGCCCTAAGGAGCCGCTGGGCGAGCAGTCCCGTCCGCATCGGTCGCGAGCGGGAATCGTCCAGTTCATTGGGTTCCCAGGTCTGCAGCAGCCAAATGCGCATGGTTCACGATCATACCGCCCGCGCAAATCGTCCAAAATAGAAAGTCATGCCGCGCCTCATGTACCGAGTGCTGAAAAGAATCGCCGACATCGCGTTTTCGCTGGTGGTCCTCGTCGTTCTTGCGCCGGTATTGGCCCTGGTCGCCTTGCTCATTCGACTGACCAGCCCCGGCCCGGCGCTTTACCGAGCTCCGCGCATCGCTGAGAAAGGGCGCACCTTCCGGATGCTGAAATTTCGCACGATGTGCGACGGAGCGGATCGGCTCGGACCTGCGGTGACCGCGGGAGATGATCCCCGTATCACGCCCATCGGACGAATCCTCCGCGCCACCAAGATCGACGAAGTGCCGCAGTTTTGGAGCGTACTCGTGGGAGATATGAGCGTCGTGGGCCCGCGACCGCAACTGCGCGAATACACCGACCGGTATGACACCACCGAGTCGCAGTTGCTGAATGTGCCGCAAGGAATCACCGACTACAGTTCGCTCTGGTTTCGGCGGCAAGAAGAACTCTTGAAAGGAACGGGGGATGTGGAGCAGGACTACGACCGGCTGGTCGCCCCAACCAAGATTCGCCTCGGACTCTTCTACGCGGCGCATGCCAGCCTCTGGACGGACTTTCTGATCTTTTGCGCGACGTTCGGGGCGGTCTTCCTGCACATCGACCCGCTTTGGTGTTTCCCACGCGCCATCCGCGAGCCGCAGCCGAACGAACGGGTCCCTCAGCCGACGAACTTGTAACCGACGCCGCGCACGGTGATGAGCCGGCTCGGATGGCTTGGATCCTCTTCGATCTGCTCTCGCAGCCAGCGGATATGCACATCCACGGTGCGGGAGTTCACAAACGTCTCAGCCCCCCACACGCGATCGAGCAGCGCCTCACGCGAGAAGACTTGCCCGTTATGCCGGACCAAGAAATGGAGGAGCGCAAACTCCTTCGGTGCGAACGAGATCAACTGGTCGTTCAGGAAAACTTCGTAGGTGCGCGTGTCGATGCGCAGATTGCCGGAGGTCAGTGTCTCTTGGGGTGCCTCGGAGACGGTCCGGCGCAGGACAGCTTTGACTCTTGCGGCGACCTCGCTCAGGTTGAAAGGCTTCGGAATATAGTCGTCGGCACCGAGTTCTAGGCCCGCGATGCGGTCCTGCTCGCTGGCCCGAGCGGTAAGAAAGATGATGGGGGTGGTGGAGTCCTTTCGGATGGCCCGGCAGAGATCAAAGCCGCTCCGATTGGGCAGCATCACATCGAGAAGGCAGAGGTCGGGTCGAACTTGCTTAAAGAGGCGCATTCCGCCCTCGGCCGAGGTCGCCGTAAACACGGTGTACCCCTCTTTGCGGAGCTTTAATTCTAGCGTTTCGAGGATAGTTTCTTCGTCGTCGACAATCAGAAGCTTCATGTAGCGATAATCTCAACGTTGGCTCGGGGGACCGTAACCTCCCGACCATCGTTGAGCTTCGCACGAAGCACCCTCACTTCAGTTCCCGACTCCAGTACTTCCAGCTGCGCAGGGAGGTCTGTGACCGTACCAAGCGCCCCAAAGTACGGCTCGCGAATGATGCGAATGGGCGTGCCATTCCTCAATTCCTGTCCACCTGCTTGCGCAGAAGAAGCCGATCCAGACAACTCCAATGGCACAATCAGCTCGGGACGAATCACACCCGCACGAATTTGGGTGGCCCCGTTCAGACTGGCCTCTTTGCCCTCCAGAGACTTCAGTAGTTCGAAA
>JALHPH010000123.1:0-1327 GCA_022842565.1 Fimbriimonadaceae bacterium | reverse complement strand
GAAAGTCCGTTCCGCCATGTGCAGGGTGCCGAACCCTTCGGTCACCATCAGCGTGACAGGGATGGCCTCTTGGCCGGTGATGGCCACGCCAATGTCGTAGCCCAAATACTCAATGAGGTCGCTGTCGCGGATACCGCCGGCGATGATTCCGAGAGCGCCGACTTCGGCCGCACGCTGGATCGCCGCAGCAGAAACGCACGAGCCGCCGACCAGGATTTTGCCGCTGTCGTCGGCAAGGATGTGCTCGGCGCCAAGTTCGGTGTGGGGGTCTGGAACGGCTACGCGGACCACGCCCAGCCGCTCGCCGCCGACTCCAAAGATGCCTTGCACCATTGCGCCGCGCGTTTCAACGATCACTCCCTCGCCCTCCATCACTTCCACTATGTTGCCCATGATAAAGGCGTCAATCTCGACCGGGATCGGTTGCTCGCGAATGAGCACGTGGCCCGAAATCGGGGAGATGGACTCAATTGTGCCAGCGTAGTCCGCCGTGATGAGCTGGCGACCGAGGCCGAAGAAGAAACCCTTCGATTCTGCGACCAGATCCCCCTTGCTCAGTAGGTTGCCAACTTCCACCTTGATGAAGTTCTTGACGTCCTTGGCTTCCACGCCCAGCTTTTCGGCGAGCTTGATGGTCTGAAGCAGACCGGGGAGCTCGGCGCGGGCAACGGGTTGCTTTGGCAACACTCGCTGGCCCTGTTGAACGAGGACCTCACCCTTGATGGGGAGACGCCGCGTGCGGCGCACCACGATGTCGTGGCTGACGGTGAGTCCGGGGGTATATGCACTGCCCATGATCTAATGTCCCTTGCTGGCGCGTGGTGAGGGACCGGAGTCCCCGCATGCGTTGCTCAGTTTAGCATGGGCACGGAACGGGTTTTCAAACTGCTGATGTCCCCGAAGGACAGCCGCATCATGAGGGGTGGATGTTAACGACCCGTTAAAGCGGGTGACCGCAGCGCCAAGGCCAGTGCGATTGCCAGGGCATCGGCCACGTCGTCCGGTTTGGGTGGCTCGGGCAGGCTCAAGAGCCGTGTCACCATGAACTGCACCTGATTCTTGTCGGCGCTGCCATTTCCGACCACGGCCTTCTTCACCTCAGGCGGGGTGATCTCGTGCCATTCCAGCCCAGCACGGGCACCGCAAAGCAGAATCACGCCGAGCGCCTTGCTCACGTCCAGCGCGGTCGTCTTGTTGGCGGCGAAGATGAGCCGCTCGGTCGCCAGCAGGTCCGGCTTGTAAGTTTGGATGGCCTCATTCACTTCGGTCTCGATGAGAAGCAGGCGATCTGGCAAAGCGATGCGAGGGGTGAGAATCAGGCCGTAGT
>JALHPH010000122.1 GCA_022842565.1 Fimbriimonadaceae bacterium | reverse complement strand
GCCCAGGTTTCATAGGGCACCTGGGTCATCAGGTCGTCGTAATGGGGTGCGATGGGGCCGAAACTGCTCACGTGCGTTGGAGAATGCAATGATACACGTCCCAGTGTTTCTCTCGACCGAAGACATCGCGGCCGGGCCGAGTGACGTGCTCAAAATGGAGCGGCGAAAACCCGGCGAGCAACTGCTCCTCCTCTTCGGGCCGGATGCTGCCCATCGCTTCGTTGGCCCAGTCATCTTGTGATCCCAGAACTTGGCCAATAAAGAGTCCGCCGGGCGTGAGTCTCTCCCGGAGCGACTCCCATACCTGCCAGAAATCGGCGGTCGGCACAAAGAATATTGCATTGAATCCCAGCGTCAGTTGGTTTGCGGGCCAGGTGCAAGTCCGGAAATCGGCGCAAACGAATTCTATTCCGTCCAACCCAGCGCATTGTGCTTCCGCATGAGCGATGGCTTCTGGGAGCAGGTCAATGGCCAGAACTTGCCAGCCGCGCTCAACCAAGAACCGCTCGGAGTGCCCGACACCACAGCCCAAATCCACCGCCAAACCGGGCGGTGGCAATAGCGGCTCGGCTTGCACCAGCAGCGGGTGGGCAGGCTTGGCCAGGCTGATCTGGAAGTAGTCCTCCCAGTTGTCTATAGGCGTACGAATGGGCGGATTTTCTCCAGTGTCTTATCGCCGATGCCCTTCACATTATTGAGTTCTTCGATCGTTTTGAAACCGCCGTTCGCGTTTCGGTAGTCGATGATTCGCTGGGCCATCACCTCGCCCACTCGTGGAAGCTGCATTAGCTCCTCTTTCGTACCTTGATTGATCGAGATGCTGCCGGGGGCGGGTGCGTCCTTCCGATCATTCTCGGTTTTGCCCGAACCCGAGAGGGTGGCCATCTGGGTTGGGCGGATGAGTTCACTGCGCGCACCGACATCGTCGAAACCAGCGACCTTAATCCGCATTCCGTCGCTTACTTTGGCCGTGAGATCAATGGATTCAAGGTCCGCGCCAGTGAGGGTGCCGCCACAAGCTTCGATGGCGTCGCGCACGGTGGAATCAATGGGCAGTGTCACGACTTTCGGCGTATTGACTGCGCCTTCTACCCAAACTCGCGGCTTGACCTTGGGTGCAGCAGCTTGGGCGGACCCCATTTGCAGCCCCGTGTAGCCGAGAAAAGCGAGACCCACCGTCGCAAGCCCGGCCAAACTTGCTTTGCGCCACCTGTCCAGTTTTGCCATAAACACACCAGTTAGAACTCGCTTAAATGTGTAATTTGAGAGGACGAGTTCTACAAAACAGTTTTTACCAATGAACGGGGGGCATTGTCAAGTAATGCATGTCTCCAGCCCCTCACGCTGACCGTTACTGATTCAGCGCGAAGCGCAAAAAGAAAGCGCTCGAGGATGAGGGCGCCAAGATGGAGAGTTTTTTCGCGACCCGGCTCTATGCCTGGCACGGCTGCACGCTCCGTGTCGTCCATCGCCATCAACCATTCTTGCGCCCGGCTGATTTCTTCGTAAAGTAGCTCTTGCCCGTGGATGCGCGCTGGTTGATAGCTGCTGAGCTTTTCGCGAATGGAGATGAGGTTGACTCCGGTCGCACCTAGCGTGACCACCCGTCCCGATTGGCCAGGCCGGTACTCCAAGCCGATCTGTTCATCGAGTGCACCCGAGGCCCGCAAAACCTGCAACCCAGAGGGCGATTCTTCGGAGAGGGCATTTTCCCGCAAACCCAGCGCACCGATTGGATAGGATTTGCGCACCAGGGTGTTCCAGCCACCATCTTCACGGCGAGCGGTGACGATCTCCGTGCTGTGTCCGCCAGGATCGATGATGCTCACCACCGGGTCCTGATCAAAAAGCGGATCGCTGGCGACGGCGAGAAAACCGAGTTCAGCTTCCACATCCCCCGAAATCACCTGCACCGGCGTCCCTTGCGCCTCGGCGCGGGCCAAAAACTCCGATGTGTTTGCTGCGATTCGGGCGGCCATGGTGGCGCACGCAAGCCATGTTTCGGCCCCGTGTTGAAGGGCGACCTGGCGAGCGTCGGAGAGCGCGGCCAGGGTCGCGACCATCCCTTCTTCGCCCAGTTTGTGGCTCTGACGCGTCCCCTTTCCAAGGGCTGTCACTCGAGAGAACTCGGCGAGGACCCTTTGACCGCTCGGTGAGACTTCTGCCACGAGGAGTAAGACCGAATTGGAACCAACATCTACAACGGCGTGGCGAATGAACACGTTGGGCAGTTTACTACGGCCCACTCATTGTCAAAACAATGTCAACTCTGGTATGATTTGACTCTGCCATATTGAGAGCAGTGCGCGCATGATGACGAACGAAGAATTGGTAGCACCTACCGAAGAACAGCCGACCCAGAGCGGCGTTCCCCAGGAAGGAGCAACGACGAACCCCGCCCCCTCTGAGGTCCCCGCGACCGCAGACACCGCCCCATCTGTACCGGTCACAGCTGAAAACGCTGCGAGCGATCTTGACCTATTTGAAGCCGAAATGGCTCGCCTGGAGCAGCGCGAAGTTCGCACTTCCTCCCGACAGGGCGAGAACTACAAGAAGCTTTCCAAGGGAGATCGACTCGAAGCTACTGTGATTCAAGTTGAGGCCGAACGCATCTTTGTTGACTTGGGAACCAAGTCCGAGGGTGTGATTCCGCTCAGCGAACTGACTGACGAAAATGTTGCCTCTGCTGCCGAAATAGTTTCGGTCGGTGACAAAATTCAGGTCATCGTCGTTCGCACTGATGGAGGTGACGGAAATCCAGTCGTTTCAAAGAAGCGCGCTGACTTTGACGAAGCTTGGACCCGCATCCTGGATGCTTTCCAATCTCAAGAGACCCTGACCGCCCAAGTGGTGGACCGAGTGAAGGGCGGCCTCTTGGTCGACATCGGTGTGCGTGGATTCGTTCCGGCCACCCACGTGGGAAGCGGCAAGCTGCGCAACATCGAGAAGTATGTTGGCGAGTCGCTTGAGCTAAAGATCATTGAAGTGGACCGCGAGCGCAAGAAGGTTGTGCTCTCGAACCGAGCTGCTGAAGAAGAGCATCGCGCCGAAGTCAAGGAAAAGATTTTCACCGACACCAATCCGGGAGACATCCTGGAAGGAACCGTTCGACGACTCACCGATTACGGTGCGTTCGTCGATCTGGGCGGCATCGATGGCCTCTTGCACATCAGCGAAATGAGCTGGATGCGCATTCAGCACCCGAAGGAAGTGCTGAAAGAGGGCCAGGACATCAAGGTCATGGTGCTGAAGCTCGATAAGAGCATCGGCAAGATCAGCCTTGGTCTGCGGCAAGTGATGCCCGATCCTTGGAACCTCATTCGCGAGAACTACAAGATTGGTCAAAAGATCATGGCGACCATCAATCGCATGGTCCAGGCGGGCGCCTTTGTGCGATTGCCTGAGGGCGCAGAAGCGTTCTTGCCAGTCAGCGAGATCTCGCAGCAGCGAATTCAAAAACCCTCGGATGTCTTGGAAGATAACCAAGAGGTCGAGGCGACGATCATCGATCTACGCCCAGAAGAGCGCCGCATGGTGCTGAGCTTGAAGGGCGGTGCCTCGGCACGCGATCCGCAGATCGGCTATGGCTACAGCCCGACCGCTCCAAGCGACTTTGACACCGACCGCAACCGTAACCGCGGTGCTGGCGGCGGAAAGAAGAAGCGAAAGGGTGCCGACTTTGAAGGCGGCGGCGGTTCGCCACGTGGCGGCCAATCGAGCGGCGGCGGTGGCGGTGCCACCATCGGTGAGCGCCTTGGCATGCTCAAGGGCTTCCACTTCCGCAGTGACGAGGACGAGGCGGCCGAGGGTACTGCAGAAGCTACTGCGGAGGACACCGCCGCTGAGCCGACAGCAGCGCCCGAGCCAGCTCAGGCACCTGCACCTGCGCCCGCTCCAGAGCCCACCCCAGAGGCCACTCCAGAGCCGACCGAAGAAAAGACCGAGGAGTAAGCAAACCGGGTGAAACAAAAGGTCCTTGCCGTGACCGGCGGGATTGCAGAAGGGAAGTCAACGATTGTTGGCTTCCTTTCGTCTTTGGGCTTTTCGACTTGGTCGGCTGACGAAGTGGTGCGGCGACTCTGGAGCAACCCAGACATCAGTTCAGAAGCACTCAAGTCGCTGAACCTGCCTCCGGAGGCCACCAAAGCAGAAATCGTAGCGGCGCTTGGCGCTAGCCAAGAAAAGCGCCGGGCGCTCAATCAACTCTTCCATCCGCTTGTGTTGCGGGACATGGAGCTGTCCAATGCCGAGGTTTACGAAGTTCCGCTCCTCATTGAGAGTTGTCTTCAAAAAAACTTTTTGAGGGTCTGGGTGGCCTATGCAGGAGAGAGTGTGCAGCGGCAGCGGATGGCGGAGCGTGGGCTCACCGAAGAGGCAGCCGAGGCTATTCTGGCCGCACAATTGCCGACTCGGGCAAAAACGCCGTTCGCCGATCAAGAGTTTCGAACCAATCTCAGTCGCGAGTCCGTCTCGGATGCAGTAACCCAAGCGGCCATGTCTGATGAGATTCTAAGGACTCTTCTACGGCAAGCGCCGCCGAGGTGATTGCACACGGCCCAGCGGATCGGCTATAGTCGGTTCTGCGAGCGGAACAGGTCCCTTTCGGGGGGCGGCTGTGTGCGCATTGAGGACTATAGAAGACATGGAGGACTCCCAGGAGTGAGGCGGTTCGTAGAGAGCTTTTTCGGCAAGGTAGTGAGTGCGGTGTCAATGGCGGCACTGCTGACCCAATCAATGGTGTTTTTCGCCGTTGCGTCAGCACAAGCCCAATCATTTGACGGCCCTATTGCTTCGTTGCCATCTTGGGCAGTGGTTGAATTCTCGACTTCGAAGGGTGTTCCTTCGACGCTGGGCAAGACCGCTGCCGAAGCCGTATTTAGTCAGCTTTTGAGTGCAGGCGAAGTAGACCCGCTCTCGATGCAACTTGTTGAGAACAAGATGACCCAAATGGGCATCCCCGCGCCGGTGACCAACCGCAGCCAACTGCTGCGCTTGGCCCAAGAGCTGCGGGTCTCTTCGATTGTTTCGGGAGAATTGCTGAATGGTCGCATCGTCAGCGCAAACGGCTCCAAGCGAGCCGAGCTGCTGGGTCGCATTATCGTTTGGGACGTTGCCTCCGGTGAGCCGGTCAATGGCGCTGCTTTGTCAGCCGCTTCTGGCCTTCGCGCTGGCGACGTTGACGACGCTACCCTGTATGCTGAAGCTGCCAACAACATGGTCTTTGAGGCCCTAGCAGCAATCAAGCGCAACACGCTTCCAACTGCAACGGTTTTGAATACCCTCGACCGCAAATCGCTGATTAACCGCGGTGCGCGTTCGGGTTTCACTAATGGTCAAGAAGTCATTATCGTCCGTGGCCGCGAGCAAGTGGCATCGGGAGTGGTATCGAGTGTCGAGCCCGACAAGGCTTACATTGATATCAAGCGCCAGACCAAGGGCGTCCAACCTGGCGACGTGGTCCGTGCCGTTTTTGCAGTGCCTGCCATCAGCGACACGTTTGGCCGAAATAGCCAACCGCAAGTCGTTTCGGGTCGCCGATCCTCAAGCAATGCTCCGATTATCAGCCTTCTGCTAGTTGTGGCCGGCTTGGTATTCCTGAGTTCGGGCAATGGCAACGGCGGTACCACCGGCTTTGTCGCTGAAGCAACGACTGTTCCTGGCTCGCCAGAAGCATCGCCTGCCGTGGCGCTTCGCTGGAAGACCGACGGATCGCTGAAGGGTAACAACAACCGCATCCAAGCTCAAATTTGGCGCAGTGAC
>JALHPH010000121.1 GCA_022842565.1 Fimbriimonadaceae bacterium | reverse complement strand
TCTGCAGGTGATCCATCCACTTGTCGTTGATGGATTGCAGCATGATTTGGCGCTGGACGTCCTTGGCTTGGTCGCCAAAGAGCGATAGCCGATCCTCGTAGGCTCGGTCGGCCGCGTCTACAAGGAGGTCGGCTAGTTCACCGTCGGGAGTGTTCTCCAGATCGCTCGGCGAAGCGTAGTCCACGAGCGGCAGAATGTCGTTCAGCTTTTCGAAGACGGTGTCTCGCGAGAGGACGCGATTCATGGTGTCGTCGAGTTCGAAGCTTGAGGACATCGTGGATTCGACCACCTCGGCAATGGCGTCGCGCATCTCTTCATCCACGTCTTTGCCGAGCAGGACTTCGCGGCGCATCGCATAGACGTGCTCGCGTTGCGAGTTCAGAACGTCGTCGTATTCCAGCGTGTGCTTTCGCATTTCGAAGAAGTGGTTCTCGATGCGCTCCTGGGTTTTTTCGATCATCTTGGTCAGGTAGCCCGCCTTGACCTCTTCCATGTTGGGCCAGCCCTTGAGCATCGGGCTTTCCATCAACTTGGCATTGAAGATCTTCCAAAGCTGGTCTTCCAGACTGACGAAGAACTTACTTTCGCCTGGGTCGCCCTGTCGGCCGGCGCGGCCACGCAATTGGTTATCGATACGGCGGCTTTCGTGGCGCTCGGTTCCAAGGATATACAGACCGCCTAGGTCGCGGACCACGTTGGCCAGGCCGACGCGCTCTTGATCGTCCAGCGGCAGCGGCGGGGCTGCGCGCTCAAGACCGCCTCGACGGAAGTGCTTGAACGTGTCGGAGTACTCCTCGGCCCACGAGTGTTCCATGTTGCCTTCGGCGTCGCGGTCGCGGGCGATGATCTCGTCGGCGATGCGACCGCCGAGCAGAATGTCCACACCGCGGCCGGCCATGTTGGTCGCGATGGTGACAGCGCCTTTCCGACCGGCTTCACTGATAATCAGCGCTTCTCGCTCGTGGTACTTCGCGTTGAGGATGTTGTGAGGGACGCCGTGCTTGAGTGCCTCCTCGAAGAACTCAGCGTTCGCTTCATCCAGATTGTGGCGCTTGAAGAACGCTTGGCGGTGCTCGGCGGAAACGGGGTCGGTAGACATCTCAGCCTTGGCCAGGACCGTAGCCATCGTTTGGCGATTGACCTCGTTCAGCGACATGTCGATCAGCTCAGAGGCCATCTTTTTGGCTTCTCCGCTGAGCGATTTGTTTTCTCGCTGCTCGACAAGACGGTCGATGAGCACGAGCTTTTGCAGAAAGTCGGGCTTGAGGCATTCGGAAACGACTTCCGACATTTCGATGCTTCGCGTACCAACCAGAACCGGCTGCTGCTTGGTGTAGAGCCGCAGGATTTCACGGGCGATGCCGCGGAATTTGGCTTCTTGAGTCTTGTAGACGGTGTCTTCTTGGTCCACGCGCTTGAGGGCGCGGTGAGTGGGGACGGAGACGACCTCCAGGCCATAAATCTTCCGGAATTCGTCTTCCTCGGTCTTGGCCGTACCGGTCATTCCGGCCAGCTTGTCGTACATGCGGAAGAGGTTTTGGAAGGTGATGGTGGCGACGGTTTGGCTCTCGCGTTGCACCGTAACGCCTTCTTTGGCTTCCAGGGCTTGGTGCAGACCGTCGGAGTAGCGGCGACCGAACATCATTCGGCCCGTGTTCTCGTCCACAATCACCACTTCACCGCCGCGCACGACGTAATCGACATCGCGCTGGAACACGCCGTGTGCTTTCACCGCCGCGTTGACGTGGTGGAAGAGCTTGGGGTCCGAAGCGATGTTGGCAATGCCCATCATCTGCTCGACCGTGTCCATACCGTCCTCGGTCATCGATGCGTTCTTGCTCTTGTGATCGACGATGTAGTGGATGCCGGGCTCGGCTTCTTGGCCCTTTTCGCCGCCGACCAGCTGCTTCACGATCTTGTCGATCTCGTTGTAGACGCTGACGTCGTCGTTGCTTGGGCCGCTGATGATGTGCGGGGTTCGGGCTTCGTCAATGAGGATCGAGTCGACTTCGTCAACGATCGCATAGTTCAGCTCGCGCATGCTGAGCTGTTCAAGCCGGAAGGCCATGTTGTCGCGAAGGTAGTCGAAACCAAACTCGTGGTTGGTGCCATACGTGATGTCGCACATATAAGCTTCGCGGCGCGAGCAGGGCACTAGGTTGGTGTAACGGGGATCCTCGTGCTTGGCGCCGGGGGTGAAGATGTAGCTTCCACCGAGCTCGTCACTATCGACCGACTGGCCTTGAATAATGCCCACGCTGAGGCCCAAGAAGCTGTAAATTGGGCCCATCCAGGTGGCGTCTCGGCGGGCGAGGTAGTCGTTTGCGGTGACCAAGTGGGCGCCCTTTCCGGTGAGCGCGTTCAGCACCATCGGCGCAACGGCGACGAGGGTCTTTCCTTCACCGGTCTTCATTTCGGAGATTCGGCCGTTATGCAGAACGATGCCTCCAAGACATTGAACGTCGAATTGGCGCATGCCGAGGGTTCGGAGGCTGACCTCGCGCACGATGGCGAAGACTTCGGGGAGGATTTCGTCCAGGGTCGCGCCGTCGCGGAGCTTGTCTCGGAACTGCGGGATGCACGCGCGCAGTTCGTCGTCCGTCATCGTCTCGGTCTTGGCTTCGAGGCCGTTGATCTGTTCGATGATGGGTTGTAGCGACTTGACGTCGCGCTCGCTGGTGTCAAAGAGTTTCCGGAGGAATTGTTGAATCATGCTGGTTATTGAAAAGAGGCAAAGCCGTGGGCAATGGCAAGCGACCGCCGAAGAAGGGGTCGGTTCAACTTGCGTCGCGAAAGAGAGGGGCTATTTCGGGCCGTCGCGGGTGAGGTCGCTCTGCGCAACAGGGGCGTTCTCCAGCCTCAATTGGGGCTGAGCAGCAACTTTCACAACCGGGGACGCTTCGGGCTGATTGCTCAGCGGAGTGATGCGGCTCGGTGCGATGTGGGGATCTTCGGTGAGGCAAGACAGGAGCGCCCGCGCCACGAGGGCGGTACGCTGCGTTTGTCCTGACGGTGCGCCGACTGCTTCGGACGCCCATGTGGCGCTGGTGAGCAGTAAGAGCAAGATGGGGAAGATGTTCGCCACGGTTGCTTTAACTGCCCATTATAGCGCTTGCATGGTGCCCGAACGCAATCCTAACGCTTAAAGAGGTTGCCGAGCACGCCGCGGATGAGCTGGCGACCCAGCTGTGTGCCCATGGAGCGGACCGCGCTGTTCACCATTTTGGTCACGGGGTCATGGGCGGTTCGACGCCGCGGTTGGCCGTAGCCCTCGCTGCGATACTGGCGCTCCATTTCCTTTTGGCGCTTCTCTTCTTCTTTCGCTGCGATCTCGGCTTGCTCGGCAGCCGCTTCTTGCGCGGCCACTTGGTCAGCGCGCTTCTTCAAGACCTCAAAAGCCGATTCTCGGTCGACTTCATTCTCGTATTTGCCATAGAAAGGGCTGGCTTGGATGACGGCGCGGCGCTCATCGGGAGTGGCGGGTCCCAGGCGGCTTTCGGGCGGGCGAATCTTGGTGATTTCGGTAATGGTGGGCGAGCCCTTTTCATCGAGAACCGAGACCAGCGCCACACCGACGCCTAGCTCGAGGATCGCATCTTCGACCTTAAACTTCGGGTTTGGGCGGAAGGTTTCGGCGGCGGACTTGACCGCTTTCTGCTCGCGGGGAGTGAAGGCACGCAGCGCATGCTGCACGCGGTTGCCTAGTTGGCCAAGAACCGTATCGGGGATGTCGATGGGGTTCTGCGTGACGAAGTAGATGCCGACGCCCTTCGAACGAACGAGTCGAACCACTTGCTCGACTTTCTCGACCACGGCCTCCGGAGCGTCCTCGAAAAGCAGGTGTGCTTCGTCAAAGAAGAAAACGAGTTTGGGCTTTTCAAGATCGCCGACCTCGGGGAGTTCCTCGAACAGCTCGGCGAGCAGCCACAGCAAGAAGGTGGAGTAGAGCCGCGGCGATTGCATCAGCTTATCGGCAGCGAGGATGTTAATGACGCCTTGGCCGTTGGAGTCGGTTCGGATGAGGTCTGAGAGGCTAAGAGCGGGTTCTCCGAAGAATTGGTCGCCGCCTTGCTCTTGCAGGACTAGGAGTTGGCGCTGCACCGCACCGACCGATGCGCTCGTGACGTTGCCGTACTCGTTCTGGATCTCCTTCGAGTTCTCGGCAAGGAACGTGAGCATTGCGCGGAGGTCCTTCAGGTCCAGAAGAAGCAGGCCGTCGTCGTCGGCAATCCTGAAGGCTATGTTCAACACACCCTCTTGAGTGTCGTTCAGCTGCATCAATCGCGAAAGGAGCAGCGGGCCCATTTCGCTGACCGTGGTGCGAATGGGGTGCCCCTGCTCGCCGAAGAGGTCCCAAAAAGTGGTGGGTTTACCGCGATAGTTGAGCGTGATTCCGAGTTCGGCGGCGCGCTCTTCGAGCTTGGGCTTGCCGCCCCCGGGCTGAGCCATGCCCGAGAGGTCTCCCTTGACATCGGCCATAAACACGGGGACTCCTAGGCGTGAAAAACCCTCAGCAAGCGACTGGAGGGTCACGGTTTTTCCGGTTCCCGTAGCGCCAGCAATGAGGCCATGGCGGTTGGCTTTTCCGGCCAACAGATGGACCGGGGCGTCTCCTATGCCGACGAGAATGTTTTGGACTTCCATGAGCTTAGCGAAGTGAAAGGGTACCCGCTGACGGCATCAATCCCGGCCCTCATGTTAAGTGCCGGGATTGAAAATGCGCAAAAGCGCGAGCGTTAGTGCGTGACGACTTTGTCGAGGGTCTTGGCTTCGTCAATCATCCCCTGCAACTCAGTTTCGGAAGGGACGCGGTTGACGAGATTCTTGGCTTCGTTCACCTCGACCATCTTTGTATGCAGGTTCGCTGCATTGCGGTGCGAGAGCTCAGGGACAGAATCGACGCCCGCGGCCTCAAGGAGCTCGCTGAATTGCGGCCCGATTCCCTTGATGCGCATGAGGTCTGCGTGGTTCACCCAGCGCAGCAGGTGCGATTCGGAGATGCCGGTCTTTTCTGCCAGCTCGGCGCGGCCCTTTTTTGCGGCTGCTGTGGATAGCAACTCGTTGATTGTGTCAACGCCAGCGTTTGCCAGCTTTTCGGCATAGGCTGGGCCTACACCTTCAATTTCACTCACTTTTGCCATGATGGAATCCTAACTTTGGTAGCCCCAGGGCGAACCCGGTTCGCGATGAGCTTACCCATATGAAAGTTGTAAAGTACAGTTGCCTCCGACTCAATTTTGAGTCGAAGGCAACTGAGGGTTTTTGGGTAGTGGGTTACTTGGAGCGCTTTCGGCGAGCGATAGCAGCCAGACCGAGAGCGATCACGGTCATGGTTGCTGGCTCGGGCACTGCGTTTTGGTGCTCAAGGTCCAGCCAGCCTTGTCGACTGAATGTGTAATTGGTCAGGAATCCGTCGTGACCGTAGTGGAAGCTCGACCCGATGGTTGGGTGGAACCAGAGGCCAAACTTGTTCTTAAACTCAACACCCTTCCAGTCAGCGGGGTCGCCGTTGGTTGGGGTGTAGCTGTTGATCACCGAGCCCTTGATGTCCATCTTGAAGGTTCGGGTTCCGTCAGCGTTGTTTTGAACGCGGAGGTTGTTGATCCAGCTGGCAGGGTTCACTTTGGAGGTTGCGATCTTGTCGGGGGTTTGGTTGCCGCCGATGTTGCCGTTGCCATCCTTGTAGCTGTCGTTACCGTTCTTGCCGTTATAACCATAGGCGGTCAGAACAGGCTGCGAGCCGGATGCATCGAAGTAGAAAATGGCGAGTTCGCCAGCCACACCCTTGGGGTTGGGACCGTCGCTCA